>JAHCMM010000180.1 GCA_019192515.1 Cyclobacteriaceae bacterium SS2 | reverse complement strand
TCAGATACTATGTTTGAAAAGTAGCAAAAAAGCATAAGCCGAAAGTTTTAATTTGGTATTACCTAATTACAAAACAAAAACTTAGAGACTTATGCAAACTACAAGTAAACAATTAGATTTCACAGGACAAAATATTTACCTGGGAATAGATACCCATAAAAAGCATTTTACCGTGTCAATCCAGGGTGAGAAATTATCTTACAAGACATTTAATCAGCCACCAGATCCTTCAGTGTTAGTCAAGTATCTTCACCGGAACTATCCGGGTGCTACTTATTATGCTTGCTATGAAGCAGGTTTTGCAGGTTTTTGGATACAAGAATACTTACAGTCCAAAGGTATTAATTGCATTGTGGTAAATCCGAATGATGTGCCTACGACTGATAAAGAGAAAAAGCAGAAGCGGGATCCTCTGGATAGCAGGAAATTGGCTAGGAGTTTAAAAAATGGGGAATTAACACCCATTCATATTCCGGATAAAGCAACTCAACAAGATAGATGTCTAGTAAGACTACGTCAAAAGATTGTTGGAAACCAAACGAGAACCCGCAACAGGATCAAAGGGTTGCTTTACTTTTTTGGGATAGATTATCCTGAACAATTTCAGAACTCTGGAAGACACTGGTCAAAAAGGTTTATTGACTGGTTAAAGCAACTCGACTTAGGTCACCAGAGTGGAAATAAAGCCCTAGGATTGTTAGTACAGGAAGCCGAAAACCTTAGAGCATTAATTCTGGAGGTGGATAGAGATATTTTGAAATTATCAAAACAAGAAAATTATTTAGAAGATGTGAGGATATTAATCTCAGTCCCTGGGATAGGTCGTTTCACTGCGATGTTGTGGCTTACTGAAGTGGGGGACGTTAAAAGATTTAAGAGCCTGGACTATCTATGTTCATATGTCGGGTTGATACCAAATGTTTATGGATCTGGTGATAAGGAAAGGATAGGAGATATTACCAAACGAGGTAACAAACATTTAAAAAGTCAACTAATAGAAAGCAGTTGGGTTGCTGTTCGTAATGATCCCGCCCTAAGTCTAAGCTATCAGCAGTTGTGTAATAGGATGAGTGGTAATAAAGCTATTATCAGAATCACAAGAAAATTGTTAAACAGAATACGACATCTATTGATAAATAAAGAAAAATATGAGCTTGGTTTTGCTGCTTAACTATAAAAATTCTATTTAAGGCGGACCAATGCAACGGTGACTCGGCAGCTCTGCGGATGACTGCTTTCCTCAGATTGCATCCGCTTCTTTAAGAATATAAAAGGTAGCTTGTAGCATCTAGGTAAGGGTGACTACTTATAGAAGATTGATTTTATAGAATAGCGGCAAATGCAGGCAATACCAAATTAAAACTTTCTTTCTCTGAAATTGGGATTTCAACATAGAAGAGTCACCGAAGGGACTCTGATTGTGACGCACAGGCCATCGACCATGGTAGGTATCCTCACCTACACCCAGAATATAGTATCAACCATGTAGGCAGCAGGTCTTCAACCACCAGGTTAATAACACCAACAATTGCATTATTCCAATACAACCAAAAACCTGCCTTCATTTTAGTCCAGGTCCATGCAAATTTTGATCAAAACCTGCACGGGTTTCGACCAAAGTCTGCGCAGACTTTAAGCAAAACCTGCGCAGACTTTTTATACGATCACAAAATATCCATTTAAAGGCTCTCAAGGCTGTTTTTATTCTTCGAAACTACAAACACACTCCAGAGAACATAAATTGTATTATTCCAAGACACTACCAGCTGCATTAAATCCAGATCCATTGCAGATTTCCACCACCATTTGAAAAAGATCGCATAGATTTAATCAAAAGTGTATCATCATTCGTTTCTGTCTTAAATGAAGAAAAAAGTATCCTTAGTATTGTCTGGTGGTGGAGCCCGGGGGATTGCACATATTGGGGTGATTGAGGAGCTGCAAAAGCAGGGATTTGAAATCACTGCAGTAGCTGGTACCTCAATGGGTGCCTTGATTGGAGGCGTATTTGCGCTCGGCAAAATGAAAGAATTTAAGGAGTGGCTCTATACCCTCGACAGGTTAAAAACTTTTAATCTTGTAGACTTCACCCTCAGCACCCAGGGCATTGTGAAGGGAGAAAGAGTCCTACAGAAAATGAAAGACTTCATCCCTGACGCCAACATAGAGGATTTACCCATTTACTACCGGGCCATAGCAGCGGACATTAAAAACAGTGAAGAGGTGGTCTTTTCAAAAGGCAGCGTGTACCAGGCCATCAGGGCTTCTATGGCCATACCCACCGTATTCACACCGGTGAAAATGGACAACAGAGTCCTGATCGATGGGGGTGTGCTCAACAACCTACCGATCAACCACGCCAAAAGAACTCCTGATGATATCATCGTAGCGGTAAACGTCAATGCCAATAAACCGGTGGTAAGACCCGTTTCGGCAGATGAAGAGAAATCGAACCAAAAGATCTACCTCAAAAAGATGAATGAGTTTTATAAGCATCTTCAGAAGATCAATCCACTATCGAAGCAGGAAACAGACACAGACACCAGCGACATGGGGTATTTTGACCTGATCAACAAAACCATCAATCTGATGACTAACCAGATGGCCCAAATTTTAATGAATCACTATCCGATTGACATGCAAATCAACATTTCCCGGGATTCTTGTGGCACATTCGACTTTTACAGAGCCAAGGAGCAGGTGGAAATTGGTCAGTATGAAGCCAACAACAGCATCACTAAATATATTGAAAAAATGGAAGGTGAATCACCTTCTTAATACCTCACCAAACTCACAGGTTAAAACCTCACCATGAATGTTCTGATCTGGTCGTGCCCGATCCTGAAGCTAAACTGATCTTCCTCCACCTTCACCTCACTGCGTGGTTTAATTTCCTCTTCAATGTGGTTAGTTTCAACAACCTCAGCTATTTTGTAGGGGAACCTGACGGTGACATCTTCATCACGCCCCTCCGTTTCTACAATTCTGAGTACGAGCGGATATGGGTTATAAGCATCCTGAACCGTTTTCACACTTGAAATGATCACATGATCGCTATCGATGCCAAAAAAGGATTTCTCTAAAGGAAATGACTCGTCCGTGAATCGCCATCCTGAGATCTCTCCGGGGTGATTATTTTCCTGTTTTGTTAAAAGAGGCTGATTAAACTGCCAGGCTTTTTGTGGGATATCAGCATCTCTCCAATCTCCCTTATGAGCGATCAAAGCATATTTGAATGAATGAACTCCTTCATCCATCCGGGGATCCATGTCCCGGGCACCACGTACCACAGACATGGTCATTCGGCCACCATTCATATGAAAACCGTATTTCCCATTATTCAACAGGGCGACTCCCGCTTTGTTATCTGAATAATCGATCCATTTCTGGGTGGGGAAATCGAGGTCAGCATCTTTTCTTTCAACATATCCGTACTGCTGATCATAAAAGGCCTTCCCCTTTTCTATACTGGTTGGAAAAACTACCTGCAGCAACATATTATGAGTGTGCCAGTCCACTTCCATCTCAAAATCAATTTGATCGGAATTAGCATGGAGGGTCATGATACGGATGATCTTTGTTGATTGAAATCTGTCCTCCCATTTCACTGAAATATTTAATGGCGTCTGTGAAATAATTTCGGGGGATTTTAAAGTTTCGAATGGAAATGTCTTTCCGGTGAATTTGGTACTCCAGCTACTTCCATTGTCTTCAAGTAGCTGTAGGCTATTTCCGGTATCTTTCAATATTTCTTTCCCGAGCTGCTTGCTATAAATGCTGGTTAATCCGCTCTCATCCCATTTGATCACATAGTAGTTGTTCTCAATCATTTTCCCGGCTGCCTTGAGATCTGATACTGCTTCCCCGGCTTTTCCTTCAACAACTTCATACACCCTGTATCCCAGGGGAGGAACATCCCGGGCATCGAGCTGAATATGGCTGGTTAGTCCATCTTCAGACTGATTAAGAAGAGCATAAGGGATCGAACTTCCGGATGGATCTATGATGCTAAACTCTCCGGGTCTTTTTAGAAATTTGATTTCAGCATCTACGAACTGGGTCACTGGCCAGGAATGTGGGTTGTAAACCACCAGCGGGATGCCCTGCATGTCAATGTTGATCCTTGCGCCGATATTCTCCAGTCCGGCATTGAGCTGTTCGGAAGTAATTTGCTCCAGGCGTTCATAATCCCGATACACATCATTGGCCCCAAGCCCGGTATACGTGCCCGCCATGATATCATGAAACTGATTGAACAGCAAGATCTTCCATGCTTCGGCAAAGTCTTCACGAGGATAGAAGGGTTTGCCTTTGTGAAGCGTACCAATCACCGAAAACTTCTCCGCCGTCAACAATCGGTTCTCGTAATAGCGGTTCAGCTTCTTTATCCTTGCATGGGAAGTGTAGCAGCCCAACCACTGCTGTCCATTAGGCTGGATCCCAAATTCCTCTTTCTGGACTGGCCATTTATTTTCCGCTCCTTCCAGTTCATCAAAGAATTGGTAAGGGTTTACAAATTCAAAACTCATGTTGTGGTTTTCATACAGGTCTTTCAGTGCCTGCAGGTCACCTTCATCCGGTCCCCCACCATGGTCGCCTTTTCCAACCGAAACCATAGGTGAATCATACCCGGAGATCTCCGTCCATTCCTTGATATATTCGGGCATTTTGCCAAAGGTAGGATTGTAATGATCAGGGATTTTATAACCCAAAAGCCTGGTGCCGTCATTCGACTCCCACCAGAAGATCTTCTTTCCTTCAGGTGCTGCCCGGCTAAAAACATAGTATTTAATCCCACATCCGGCATAGATCTTTGGGATTGAAGACGTGTGCCCGGTAAACATATCTGGTGACCAGGCAATCGGAATGCTTTCAATGCCCAGGTTTCTGGAGTAGTAATCTTTGGAAATCAAAAACTGGCGAATCAGGCTTTCTCCCGACGGCATCGACTCATCTGTTTCCACCCATTGACCACCCACGACGCTCCATCTCTTACTGGCAATGTTTTGCTTTATCCGCTCGAACACTTCCGGGGAACGCTGCTGGATGGTGGAATAATAAAGCAAAGAACTTTGTGTGAATTTCAGGTCAGGATATTTGTCCATCATGTTGAGGACATTGAAAAACGTGTTGTATACCTCCCGGTTTTCTATTTCATTCCATCGCCACCTGTACACAGGGTCCATGTGTGCATGTCCGGCAACTTTTACTTGCTGGGGCCTGGTTTGTGGGGAAGACTGCCCAAATCCTTGAAAACATAATAGCAGCAGCGTCAGTAGAAATAATGATTGTTTCATTTTATGAGTTAAAGTCCGTATCAGCTCCATCCGCCTAAATGCATTTTACCAATCGAACCTGTTAGGTTGTTACTTTTTCCTAAAAGTAAACAGATCAGGGACATCTATCTACATGGAGAGCTAAGTAAGCACCGGTGATTGTTTGATGAGCTAGGATGTAGCCAGGCTTTCATATCAAAAGCTATCTACCACATGGTTTTCTTTCGCCAGGCACTAACCAATACGGTAGAATTCTGTATTTTCATTATTTATTGATTGTATCTGATATCAAAAAATATGAAACCAGCGACCTTTATATTGTTATTAATGGTCTGTCTTTCATGCAAGGACCCTATTGAATCAAATTATTCAAAAGAAAATTGGTCATCCTACCTTGGTGACAAAGCCGTCTCTCATTACTCCGAACTCAACCAGATAACGAAAGCAAATGTCCACCAACTCGAGGTAGCCTGGGTTTATGATGGTGGCAATCTTGGGGAAAATAGCCGAACACAGATCCAATGTAATCCATTGATCATCGATGGAGTGATGTATGGGACTACGGCGGATCTTAAATTATTTGCTTTAAATGCCGCGACTGGAAAAGAAATTTGGTTGTTTGATCCTAACAAAGACTCTACTATTTCTAGCAAAGTAAATCGGGGTCTGGCCTTGTGGAGTGGAGAAGATCAGCGCATCCTGTTTTTTGCTTTAGGTGCCTATTTGCTATCAATAAATCCTTCAAAAGGTGAATTGATCAGGTCATTTGGTGAAAATGGATTGGTAAACCTCAAAAAAGGCCTGGGCAGGGACGTGATGGACTTTACCTTCTCGGCCAATTCTCCCGGAATTATTTATAAAAACCTGATAATCATCGGAGGGACCGTTTCGGAAACCATCGGTCATATCCCGGGGCATATCAGGGCGTTTGATGTCCATTCGGGTGAAATGAAATGGATCTTTCATACCATCCCCTATCCAGGTGAATATGGCTACGATACCTGGCCGGAAGATGCTTACTTGAGAAGTGGTGGAGCAAATGCATGGTCTGGTCTGAGTCTCGATGAGGAGAGGGGGATCGTCTATGCACCGACAGGGTCTCCCTCCTTTGACTTTTATGGAGGTGACAGAATCGGGTCAAACCTCTTTGCCAATTCGATTATTGCGCTTGATGCCAACACGGGGAAACGCATTTGGCATTATCAAACCATACATCACGATCTGTATGACTATGATCTGCCTGCTCCACCAACCCTGACAACAATTGAAAAGGATGGAGAAAAGATTGACGCACTCGTGCAAACCTCAAAAGTTGGTTATCTGTATGTCTTAGATCGATTGACCGGTGAACCTTTGTACCCGATCATAGAAACGGAAGTACCGGTTTCAGATCTTGAGGGTGAGGAATCCTGGCCTACACAACCCATCCCTTCGGTCTACCCTCCTTTTTCCAGAATCAATTTAACTGAAGACGATCTTGCTATCAGATCCAAAGAAGCAACAGACTTTGCTAAAGAACTTTGGGATAAAAACCTGAAAGGCAAAAGATACCTGCCACCATCCGAGCATAGCACCATCCTTTTCCCGGGAATGCACGGTGGAGGAGAATGGGGTGGAGCCGCCGTGGATAAAAGCACCAATGTCTTATATGTAAACTCAAATGAAGAAGCTTATCATATAAATATGTCTCGATATGTCAGCTCAACACCTGGTAAAAACATCTATAGAGCGTTTTGCCAAAATTGTCATGGAGCTGAAAGACAGGGATCCAATATGTATGGCAATATACCTCCCCTGATTAATGTAGCTGACTCAATGAGCCGGAATGACATCAAAAAAGTAATATCAAAAGGAAAGGGCATCATGCCTTCTTTCAGCATGCTGTCCACAGATGAAGTTGAAAGTGTAACGAACTTTCTAATGGGGATTGAAAAAGAAGACACCGTAGAAAATAAATATAGCGATTGGCCCTATCCATATGTGTTTGATGGGTATAAAGTGGTTCATGCACCAGACGGATTGCCTTTTTTCAAACCTCCATGGGGGCAGCTTACAGCCATTGACTTAAACAAAGCTGAAATTGTCTGGCAAATTCCGCTGGGCAACATTGACAGCCTCAACATTCCGGGTCATCCGGTTACGGGTACATTAAATTATGGTGGCCCCGTAGTAACAGCCGGGGGTTTGGTTTTCATTGCAGCCACGATGGATGAAAAGATCAGAGCCTTTGATAAGGACACTGGGGAAAAGCTATGGGAAGCTAAACTTCCCTATGCTGGTCTGACTACCCCAGCCACCTATGCTGTTGATGGAAAACAATATGTGGTAATTGCCTGCGGTGGTGGTAAAAGCGGATTGAAGTCAGGCAATCAATATGTCGCATTCGCACTGGAAACCGAGTAAAAAGTGAAAAGCCTCAAATCATTATTCGGCTTTCAACTTATATAAATTAAAGGCATTGTCATGAAACAATTGCTTTTGCTCCGTCTGAGAATAATCTGAGACGATTTCCTTCAATGCATCCACCCAATTGAGCAAAGACATCCTTCGAAGGCAAACCGGCCAGTCAGAAGCGAAGATGACCCTGTCTGAAGAAAAAACCTCAAAGCAATGATTCACAATCGGCGACAACCCTGAAACTGCATCAAGTGCCTCAGGCAGTTTGTTTACAATACCCGAGATTTTACAGACAATATTATCTCTCTTCCCCATATTTTTCATTTCGGTGATCCATTGATCATGTTCGGGCTTTTGTGGGAAATCCATTTTACCTTCCTGGAAATCAATGGGCGCGGGACCCCCACAATGGTTAAGGATAAATTGGGTATTGGGACATTTGTCAACCAATGATGCGCCTGTCTTCAGTCTCTCGGCAGACACATGAAGATCAAAGCTGAGTCCCAACTTCCCAAGAATTCCAATATTGTTGATTACCTGTGGTTGAAGCATTTCTTCTTCACTTGAAAAGAAATAGCGTATCCCTTTCAAAAATGAATTTTCTGCCAGGGTTTTAATATAAGATTCAAATCCATGCTCAGTAGGATCAGCACAAATCACTGCCCCCACGGTCGGGTTATTTTCATCCTTACATAAATCAAGCGCCCATTTTGCCTCCTCTTTTCGCAATTCTTTGGGTACAGCAACTTCCATGTAAATGGCTTTCTCAATTTCCGTTCCCTTTATGGCCAAACGGTAGTCACTCATCAGGTAGCTTTTATCCAGCGGTGGAGAAACCCAACTCAATGGAAATTTGGACAAATCCCATAGATGCTGATGCGTATCTATAATAGGTACTCTTTGTTTTTGTAAACAGGAGTGTAAGCCTACCGGAGTGGCCAGGGCAACCGCTGATGCACCCTTCAAAAAGGTTCTTCTATCCATTGATATTTTGATGTTACTTGCTTAGGGCCTACTGAAAATCGACAAATATTATAATAGTTCTAGTAATCCTCATCCGGGAGATACAGGAACAGAAAAAACAACCGCCCCACATCATAAAGATTACATTTCTAGTTTTCGTTTAAAATCATATTTGATCAGCGATAAAACTCCTGGCTCTGATCCAGATGCCGTGCACCATATATGACCGGATCACTTCCTACCTCAAGGGCTCCCAAATCCGGTGCTTTTCCATTGAACCCGTCGTTGATGTTTGGAATCACTACTCCGGCATCGACAGCTTTCCCTTTTGGGTTGAGCCTGAAATTTAAATCCACAGCGTGATACACCGGACTTGGCAAGCCTCCTCCAAAAGCATGAATCGGCTTTTTTAGATCCTCGAAAACATCATAATCAACCAAAATCCCATGTTTTTCCAGACCGCTTGCTTTGCTGAAACTCTTCAGGGTATTAAATCCTACTGATTCTCCTTCCGACGACAGCCATTTAAATTGATTTTCAGGACTGTCGGACCCCTGGTTTGGTCGATATCCATTATAATCAGCGATTGAGTACGGTGTAGTAAAATGTAAAGATGAAACATTGGTTGGTCCGTCTGTTCCCAGGATCAGGTTGTTCCGAAAGTTAGCATTTGGGTACCTGGCACCTGCATTATTTTCCACAATAAAGGTATTATGATAGGCTGTGAGCCCCGGGACACCCCCATGAATCTTAAGGGCTCCTCCAAGCGGCACATTGTAGAGGATGTTCCTGATGTAATATGCAGGCCCACCGAATACGGGCTGGGCACTGATACCATTCTCGGCAGCATTTACACCCCTGTTGCGCATAATGCGAATATTATGAACTCCGCCATCGGCCTCCACAAAGTCATCGACCATGAGGTGAATGTCATTGTTGTAAATATCTATTGAAACAGCTTTCAGATCCTGTGCTTCCTCGGGTGTCCCATAGGTTGAAATCCCAATTCCATCGTGAAAGTAGGCTATTGAATTATGGGCGATGACATGCCCTGAACCATAAACTTTTATGCCGTAATATGAATCGAGCAAGTGTGTTCCGTAAGGAGCAAAACCCTTTCTGTTAAAATTCCATCCATATAACCTGTGACGATCGTCACGACCCAGAATGACGTTGTCCTGGATCAAAAAGTTCTTTGAGCCAGCATACTCTGAGCGAATACCCTCACCCACAAACTCAAATCGACAATTGCGGATCGTTAGATTACTTGCCCCGGTCAGATGCTTCCTGCCTGCTTCGAATACTCTGTCGACGTTTCTGAAGGTCAGGTTCTGGAAAATATGATGATCTGTACCCATCACATTAAACAGGTTGGCAGCACCTTTTCCATCANAGATAACCTCCCCATCACCTGCTGCTTCGATGACAATGGGACGTTCTGCAGTCCCCTTTTGGGTAAACCAATAGGTACCATCGAATGGTACATTGTGCCAATCAGGGTAGTTGAGAATATCAGCGTTGTAAAGTCCTGCATGTATTTTGATGATATCCCCGGGCTGAACGGGATCTTCGGCCACGACATACCAATCACCCTTGGTATTTTCTGAACCACCATAGGCAGAAACCAGGCCCGGGTAATTGGGTTCTTCCTTCTCACCCTCGTAATATTCCGGGTATACATGTCTTACCCGGCCCTCACGGTATGCCCTGGGTTCGGCACGTGTCGCGACCTTGACGACCTTTACCTCTTCCCCCTCCACACCGTCAGGATCTTCAAGTGTAAAGCGTGCTTCATATTCGGTACCTTCTTCCAGATCTAAGATGCTACCGGCAAACATATGAGGTGTGGTGTAATCGATGCCTGCTCTTTCGATATGCTCTCCTCCTATTCTCAGGAGATTCATCCCTGTTTTCCATGAGCCCGATCCGGCAACCCGATACTCAACTTTTACTGTGGCATTGCGGTTGGCATCTCCACTTGCTATATACCATTCAAAACCCAGGTTTTGAAGTGTAGGAGGTTCCACAATGAATTCACCTGGTTTTGTAGAATTCTCTTGTGCCACAGATGACCCCATAGAGAGGAAAAACAAACATAAAATCATCATTAGGTTTTTCATGATTGGCTTTGGGTTAATAAGTTGGAAGATTATGAAAGAACGTCTGATGTACTTCCGGCTCTAGCAGATACTTTCAGAAATATTCGTCGATTGGTTTTCATTATTGGGGTCGCATTTCAAGTTAATGTCTAGTTTACCAGGGAGGTTAAAATTTAAAAATACGGAATAAAAGCACTTAATAAAAGGTTGGAGTAAACGGAAACCCTGTGCTATACAAACTTTACGTAATGGATTCTGATTCCTCCCTACATTTGTGGGCAATAGACTCTCAAAAAAATATCTATGAAGACCCCTCTGAATTTGTTTCTGTTGATTCTTTTCAATGCTTCACTCCTCTCAGCCCAACCCGTCAAAATCATTTTTGATACGGACATGGAGTCCGACGTGGACGATGTGGCTGCCCTGGCCATGCTCCATGGCTTAGCTGATAGGGGAGCTGCTGAAATCCTGGCCACCATCAGCTCAAGCCTCAACCCCTGGTCAGCCCCCACCATTGATGTGATCAATACCTATTTCAGAAGGCCTGATATTCCCATCGGTAACGTGAAGACCAAAGGGGTCTACAGAAACTCCATCTATGCCAAGCCACTTTCCGAACAATTTCCGCAGGACATCGGATTGGGCGAAAAAGCCCAGGAAGCTACCAGCTTGTATCGCCGGATCTTAAGTGAGCAGGAAGATGCCAGTGTGGTCATCGTCACGGTCGGCTACCTCACCAACCTCTCCAAGCTCCTCTCCAGCGAACCGGATGAATTCAGCCCGCTGAACGGAATGGAGCTGGTCAAAAAGAAAGTGAAGCATTATGTGTGCATGGGCGGCCGCTATCCACAGGAGCAGGACCCCGGGAAATGGGGCAACTTCAAGCCGGACCCGGAGGCAGTTGTGCATGTCACCAATGAATGGCCAACACTGATCACATTTACCACAGGCGGGGTATTTTCCAATGCCATCCCAACGGGGAAAATCTTGTTTACCAACAAAGCCGAAAAAGGAAATCCCGTGTCCACTGCCTACAAAATATTCCTAAAAAGCTGGAACCGTGACTACCACCATAGTGCGGACCTGATCGCCGTATACGTGGCAGTAAGAGGGCATGAACCCTATTTTACCTTAAGAGAAGATGGTTACTTCCATATTTTTGAAGACGGCACCCATATGTGGCGATTCAAACCTAACAGGCCCAACCATAAAATCGTCAGTGATTTCGCAGAGGGTATTGATCCCTTGCAGGTAGCAGCCGACTTTGATGAGTTGCTAATAAAGTGAGAATCAGCTATTCAAAATGGCATCTCAGCCTGTTAAAAAACACCTGTGATTAAAACTTCAAATTTTATTAGTGGATTATTTTTCTAAAAGATAAGGTCGACATAAATTTGCAGTCGCTTTCAAAGCAAGCCTCCTTAGCTCAGCTGGTAGAGCAACTGACTTGTAATCAGTAGGTCATTGGTTCGATCCCGATAGGAGGCTCTTGATAAAAAGGTAGTTACATCTGTGACTACCTTTTTATCTGCCTAAAAAGGCCTGCGGCATAGTGACACGGTATAGAAAGAATAAAAAATTAGGCTTTTTTCTTCTTAGCTACCTGTTCCAATGGATATTCCATATCTTCATTAGGAATTTCAGAAACGTCAATTGCAGGCAGAAGAAATTCACTGAATTCAGTCTTCTTCAATTTTTCATGTAGTACACCTCTTACTGTACCAACTGTCATCGCAGCAAGATGATTTAAAAAGCCTTTTGGTACAATAATCTTATTCTCCTTTGTGTTTTTGAAAGATTCAAAAGAGTCATTATCTACTCCGAACTCATTCTGAATCTTAAAAATTATAAATGGATTTTTATTGCATGTATAATTTAATTCCAATAAAACAGCAATACCATTATTTTTCTCGTCAATTCCTATTTGGAAATTGGTTGTAATCCTAACATTCTCTTCCTTCTTATAGATGTTAGGTAAGGTTGCAAACTCAAGAGTATTGATTGCCTTAATAAAGAAAGGAATTCTTTTATCTGCCATAATTTATGCCGCTTCTACGTAGTCTTTACCCGCACTCTTCTTTGCTATTTTTGCTGGAACTCTAATAAATTTTTGACCATAGGAGAAAACCTTTCGTCTTGCGAATCTTGAATTATATACCTCTGCATTTTCTTGGATAGCTCTTTTAACTTCAATAATTATTTCTTGTTTCAAAAGCGCCAATTTTTCTTCAGAAACTCTCTTATAATCATTCTTTACAACAACTTCATTTTCCCCAAGAATTGTAATAATCTTCGTATTTAGGGCTGTTTCTAATTTAGATATTGTCTCTAATTTCAAATTCTCTCTTCCCTTTAAAATCTTACTAACTTGTTGAGGAGAAACATTCATTCGGGTCCCTAATTCATTTCCCTTAATACCTTGCTTATCCATTTCATCCATTACTCTTAATGCAATATTGGATGATATGGATAACCACTTTTTGTTCGCTTTTCTAAATTCAACAACATCTTTCCATTTCTCATCTACCGGAGAAGACAAAAGCTTTTCAAATTCAGAACTTGTTGATTTACTAGTCATAAGTCTAAGTATCCAAAATTATTTGAGTTAATATCTAACTTGATTTTGCTTCTTAAAAGTTCAAGTTTATAAATTTCATGTCGTAAGTGAGGCCTCCTCATGTCGTTTGTCAATTTAACCGCACCTCCAGTTATTATGTATTTTCCATCAAAATGGACTGCATAGATCCTCAACCAGGTTCTTCGGCGCTGGATACGACCTTTCTGGGCCTGATTGTTTCTAATATCAGGCTCCTTTTTACCATGAAGGGGCTTAAATAGTTTTGATAGATTTTCACCATTACTTTCATATAATGCTAAGAATAAATCGTCTGCATCACTAATTGTTTGATTAACAGCTTGGTTTACTGTAAACGGTTCAGGTATTGCATCCAAATCCTTTTTGAACTGCAAAAAGAAATCCCGCAACCATTGTGTATCTGTCCATTGATCTTGTAGTTTAACCAGAATATTTTCATCATTGTCATTATAAACAACTCTGAATAACTTCTCAGGAATGACCGGCAAGATACTAGATATACGCACAATATCAACCTACAGGTTTACTTTTTAACTTATTTATTTGATGAGTGGTAGGATTTAGTCGGTAAATTAACAAAATTATTATCTCATACACTGATTTTATCCCTAATGACGGTAAACCTAAACTAGAAACTTTTCCAAAGCTTTATTAGAATCCCTCACTTTGGTATACATTGAAGAGCTGAAGAAAAAGAAACAAGAAAAGTTTGGCATATTGAAACCAAAGCCGATGACGGAAGAAGAGTTGCAAATTGAACATTATAAACAATGGCTTTTACCTAGACCGAAGAGGAGTTATTAGATTTTAACCCGACAAATGCAAAAGAAGCTCTTGGGTTTTCATATTCAAGTATTTCCAATGCAATATCCAAAACTGTTCTAATTACGCCCTGTGCATCATTATCATTTGAGAGAAGACTGAACTTGTTATCAGATTGTCTATGTGCTTTAAGATAGAATTTCAGAATATAAACATCATATGGATAGTTCTACTTCTACGATATACATAGAAGCACTACCCTTGAATGAAAATGTTTTAGTTAGTAAATGATGCTTTCCGCTCCCTTTCTTGCTATCAGTCAGGTGTACACTTTGTATGTAAGAGTGGTCAAACAATTAGTTTAATCATTTGACAAGATATTCATAAGCGCTATTTCTGGTTTCTCGTAACTCAGTAGATGAAATCTTCCTGACATAGATTATGGGCTTACTTTTATTTGCTTTTGAAGCTGGCGTAGAATTCTTATCGTTCTTAAATTTCCCCATCACTAAAACTTTTGAAGCATCACAAATATAATATTATAATGCTAATTACCTGTTTTTAGTTTCCAAAGCAAATTACCTCACAAATAGCTTCATCTAATATAAATGCACTTTTCTATGTGAATCAGTCTGACAATCCCCCTATTTTTCATAATTTACGAGATTCATTTTCACCCCGATTCAATGAACAACACCCAACCCTTCATCGATCAGCTCAAAAAAGAAATTTCCGGTGAGGTGCTGCACGACACCGCCTCGCTGGGCATGTATGCTACTGATGCCAGCATCTACCAGATCAGCCCGAAAGTCATCGTCCTGCCCAGGAATAAAGATGATGTGAAAAAAGCGATCGCGCTGGCCAATGAATTCAAAGTCACCATCCTGCCTCGTGGAGGTGGCACCAGCCTTGCCGGCCAGACTGTCGGTTCCTCAATGATCCTGGACTTTTCCAAGTACATGAACAACATCCTCGAACTCAATGTAGAAGAGCAATGGGTACGGGTGGAGCCGGGCAAGGTCCGGGATGTGCTGAACCAGGAGCTGGCACAGTATGGACTCCATTTTGCTCCTGACCCGGCCACCTCCAGCAGGGCAAATGTCGGTGGTATGGTGGGCAACAACTCCTCAGGCACCAAGAGTGTGATCTTTGGAAAGACTGTAGACCATGTGCTGGAAGCAGATATTATCCTGGCAGATGGTACGGAATTGAAGCTGGAAGAACTATCCAAAGAAGCTTACCAGGAAAAAGCCAGCCAGTCAGGTAGAGAGGGGAAAATATATCAGCGCTTTCAGGAGATCATTAGCGAGCAAAAGGAAGAAATAAAGACCCGTTTCCCGAAAGTAATGCGGCGCGTAGGCGGGTATAACCTTGATGAATTTGTGGATACGGATCAGTGGAACCTGGCCAAGCTGGTGACAGGTAGTGAGGGTACCCTGGCGGTGACCACAGCACTCAAGCTGAACCTCACTCCCTTACCCAAATACAAGTCGGTCTGTGTGGTGCATTACCACAAGCTGCTTGAAGCGATCAGCTCGGTAGAGCTCATGCTGAAATACAACCCCTCTGCGGTGGAGATACTGGACGACACGGTCATCAGGCTGAGTCGAGAAAACCTCACCACCAAACATCATTGTCATTTCCTCGATGGAGACCCTAAAGCCATCCTGATTGTGGAGTTTTATGGTGACAGTGAAGCTGATGTGCTGGAGCGGCCCCGAAAGATGATTGAGGACCTGAAGGATCACTCATTTGGCTATGCATACCCGCTGTTTCCAGCTGGAGAATCTTATGAAGATGTATGGGTGATCCGTAAGAAAGGGCTGGGCCTTATGCTGGGGATCAAAGGAGAAAAGAAGCCCCTCCCATTCATTGAAGATGCGGGTATCCCGGTCGAGCATTTACCTACTTACATCGATGAGGTGCTGAAGGTTTGTGAAAAACACGGCACACAGGTGGCGATGTATGCACATGCCAGTGTGGGTGTGATCCATGTGAGACCTATCCTCGATCTGAGGCAAGCAGAAGATATTGAAAGATTACAAAAGATCACGGAAGAGACCTTCGAGCTGGTGATGAAATATGGTGGTTCATGGAGTGGTGAGCATGGTGACGGGCTGGTCCGAAGTGCCTACAACGAGCGCTTTTTTGGTTCTAAACTCTATGAATCTTTCAGGGAAGTCAAGGCATTGTTTGACCCGGACAACCTGATGAACCCGGGCAAGATCGTGGAAGCTCAGACCATAGAAAAAAACCTCCGGTATGGAGTAAAGTATCAGGATCAGCAGCTTCAAACTGAATTCCAGTATAAGAAAGAGCAGAGCTTCAGAGAGTCTGTACATATGTGTACCGGAGTGGGTGAATGCCGAAAGGTTATTGGCGGCACCATGTGTCCCAGCTTCAAGGCCACCCGGGATGAAGAACATTCTACGAGGGGTCGTGCCAATGCATTACGCCTGGCGATGTCAGGTCAGCTCAAGGGGGAAGGCCTGGATGGCAAGCGAATCCATGAAGCGCTTGACCTGTGTCTCTCCTGTAAGGCCTGTAAATCCGAATGTCCCAGCAATGTGGACATGGCCAAGATGAAGAGCGACGTTTTACAAATGTATTACGACAAGAACGGGACTTCTTTGAGAGATCGGCTCATCCGGGATTCTGGCAAAGCAGCCAAAAAGCTTTCAGGAGCCCTGGCTGGTCTGATCAACCCCATCCAAAAGAGCAAGGCATTTCGAAGTGTTATGGAAATGATAGCCGGGTTTGACCAAAGAAGGTCATTGCCAGCCTATGCAAAAGAGCCTTTCTATAAATGGTTTGAAAAAAACCAGGATAAAGTGGCTAAGGGCAATCAAAAGGTCGTGCTCTTTGCCGACACTTACCTCAACTTTCACGAACCGAACATTGGTATTTCTGCAGTGAAGCTACTCACATCCTGTGGCTATGAGGTAATCCTGGCCAATGTAGGTTGCTGCCAGAGACCCAGGATCTCCCATGGATTCCTGAGAGAGGCTAAAAAGGAAGGATTGAAAACGCTTCAGGGATTGAAACCATATCTGGATGAAGGGTTGACTATTGTCGTTTGTGAGCCAAGCTGTGCTTCCGCCTTGAATGATGACCTGCCAGACCTCATCGAAGATGAAAAGCTGGCCAGTAAGGCCAAAGCACAAATCATGATGATCGACATCTTCCTGATGAAAGAAGTCGAAGAAGGCAGGCTGAACAAACAGTTCCACTCCATCGCCGGAGATATCAAGATCCATGGGCATTGCCACCAAAAAGCACTATATGGCACCGCAGCCATGAAAAAGCTTTTGGGTCAAAATGGTCATACCGTCCAGGAAATCCCATCGGGTTGCTGTGGCATGGCCGGTTCTTTTGGTTATGAGAAGGAGCATTACAAGCTTTCAGAGAAAATCGGTGAAGAAATCCTCTTTCCTGCTATCAGGGAGATGAAAGATGAGTCACTTGTAGCCTGTGGATTCAGCTGTCGCCATCAGATTGAGCATTTTACCAGTGCTAAGCCCAAACATTGGGTGGAGGTCATTCGGGCGAGGGACAGGGAATAGTGTATAGATGTTATATATTCTGGTCGGTCAACTATATTTCAACATCTATGCGAAAAAGGTTATACTTCATCATCATACTCCTGTTTACATTGTATTTAAATACTGTTGAATGCAAAGGTCAACTCAAGCGTACTACTGAACCATGGAATGAAATATCCGCCTTTTTTTCTCCTCCTGAGGCGTATGTTGGAAGCTATGGAAAGTATAGATCGCCCCACATATTTTCGAACGGTGATTCGGTTAAAACGAAGGAGGATTGGAAAAAGAGAAGAAGAGATATTTTAGATTTCTGGCATCAGCAAATGGGTGAATGGCCTGAGTTGTTGAAAGGTCAGAAGCTTGAAATTATTGATACGTTACGCAGGGAAAATTTTTTCCAGTATCGCGTTCGGTTTCGCTGGACGCCAAATGAGAATACAGAAGGTTATTTACTGATTCCGGATGGTGAAAAACCTAAGCCCGCAGTTATTACCGTATATTATGAACCTGAGACGGCTATAGGAGAAGGTGTTGTTCTTCGTGATTTTGCATATCAACTAGCTAAGCGAGGATTTATCACACTGTCGCTTGGAACAAAAGCGGCCACTGAAGCCAAAAGATACTCAATTTATTATCCGGATGTAGATCATGCGGAAGTACAACCTCTATCTATGCTGGCGTATGCGTCAGCTAATGCCTGGCAGGTATTGGCAAAAGTTGATGGTGTTGATCCTTCCAGGATTGGCATTATGGGTCATTCCTTTGGGGGTAAATGGGCCATGTTTGCTTCTTGTCTGTATGAGAAGTTTGCCTGTGCAGTTTGGTCCGACCCGGGAATTGTCTTTGATGAATCAAGGGGAGACATAAACTACTGGGAGCCCTGGTATCTGGGATATCACCCTCCTCCCTGGAGGAAGCGAGGGCTTATTACCGACGAGAATCCTGCATTGGGATTATATCCAAAGTTAATAGAAAGGGGGGTTGACCTTACCGACCTTCATGCTTTGATGGCACCTCGTCCCTTTCTGGTATCCGGAGGGTCTGAAGATCCTCCCGAAAGATGGGTCGCACTTAATCATACCATTGCGATCAACCAGGTATTAGGTTATCAAAACCGTGTGGCCATGACCAACCGACCAACTCATGCACCTACGGAAGCGTCAAATGAACAGGCTTATCTGTTCTTAGAGCATTTCCTGAAACTGTAATAAACCCTGAGCATAGTCAAAACATACCATGCTCATTGGGTGAGTCTTTTTCCATCACCTGACCCAGGTCCCAAAGTTCTACGATCTTGTCTTTTGGTATCCGAAATATATGAACAACAGCAATCTCCATCTTGTCCTTGACCACATGAGAGTGGGTAATGACCGTGTCTCCATCTTCATAGATATATTTCACCTCTAGTGACCGATTGGGCTCTGCTTTGTTGGCCTCATCCATGGCATTCATCAGGGAAGTCCTGTCTCCTTTGAAATACTGATTATGATGAATGAAGTCAGCTGCCACAAACTTTTCGTAGGCTAGCCGAACATCACCCAGTCCAGCCGTTTTCAGGAACGATGTGGCGATTTCTTTTTTGGTCATGATTTGAATTTAGGGAGGAATGACTAAAAGTCAAAGAAGTTTACTCCACCAGGTACCCCTCACCCCTATTGGCTTTCATGATCGCGGATAGCACCACTATATCTTCCTGGTATTTTTCTTCGCCCACCACATTTACATTTTCATGAGGGTCCTTACTATGATCATAAAGCATCCTCGCATATAAGCTATCGTCTTTGTTTCGCCATTCCGTATAGTGAAACTGATCTTTCACGATAGTCAAACCATTGTACCATTTTGACAGGGCAAAATCCTTGTGAGAAGAATTGGGGTCATCCATGACAGACACAAAGCTTTTACCTTGCAGATGACCAGGCAAAGGCAATCCGGCCAACTCACAGATAGTGGGATATATGTCTACAAATTCAGCTCTGGTCAAGGCTTTCTGCCCGCCTTTGAATCCCGGAGCAGCTACAATCAATGGAGCATTGATCGATGTGTGAAAATTGCAATGTTTGCACCAGAGGCCATGTTCGCCCAGGTTCCAGCCATGATCACCCCATAAAACAATGATGGTGTTGTCAGCAAGATCCAATCTTTCTAATTCATCCAAAACCAACCCCAATTGTGCATCCATATATGAAACACAGGCATGGTACCCATGTCGTAGATTTAGTGCTACAGAATCGCTGACAGGGCCTTCTTGCGGTATACCGGAATAGTTCCTCAACTCTCCAAAATTGTGCATCGCCTGGTCCGGGGCTTTTTCAGGCTTGAAAGGATTATCAGCCAATCCAATCTTCTCCGGGTCATACATGTCCCAGTACTTTGTGGGGGCATTGAAAGGTAGATGTGGCTTTTTAAACCCCACAGCCAGGAAGAAAGGTTGATCTTTTTCCTTCAGTCTTTTTAAATCACTTATAGCCTTTAAAGCAATCTTCCCATCATGATAGGCGGAATCCGGTACATCAGCATTTTCCCAGGCAGGTCCGCGCTGTCCTTCCACCGCATCCATGGCAGCATTTTCCGGAATCAAAAAATTCCTTCCTGGCCCTTTGGGACGCCACTCTTCATCCCAGGCACCTATACAATCCCCTTTGTGGTGCGCTACTTTCCCATTGGTAATGGTGTAGTATCCATTTGCCTTGAAGTGTCCAGGTAAAGTAGTCACCCCGGGAGCCTGTTCGTCAATCCTTGTATCGAAAGAAAGAAACCTGTTGATAGTTGGTCTTAGACCAGTGAGGATGCTGGCCCTTGAAGCTCCGCAAACCGGAATGTTGCAATAGGCCTCCGGAAAGATGGTCCCCATCGCAGCCAGTCGATCAATATTAGGGGAGATCACACCACTCACTCCAAAGCTACCAAGCTGCGGCCGCAAATCATCAACTGCGATGAACAGGACATTGAGTTTCTTCTCCTCCTTTTCCCCACAAGAGCTTGTCAGTATAACCAAACAAAACAGGATGAATATGGATATGCTTAAATTCTTCATGGTCATCAATTTGCTTTTAGTACCAGGATCATGTCCTGATCTTTGTCTTGTGAAAAATCCAGTATACGCTGGCCTGCTTTGAAGTTTGCCTTTTTTGATGTCCCATTTACCGGGTCAAACCAGCTACCTGAATAGACCAATCCCAAACGATTGATGATAGAGATATCCAGTCTGGAAGGAAAATACACCAGAAGCGTCTTATAGTCCGGGGATTTAAGGATAGAAACAAACTCTTTATAATTTTTGTCACCGGGTTGATTAACTAACAATTCTTCATGGGCTGGTGTAAACTCCCACCAACTAAAATTCTCAAAAAACTTCCTGGCATAAGGCACCTGAGTACCTGATGGCAGCTTAAGGCTTTCTGACCAGGTGCTTGTCCACGGGGCGTCCCGGTGATTGAGTATCGACTCCCCTTCTCTTAACCAGGGCCAGATACCATTGGCTCCATAAGTAACACCCGATACAGGAGTTGAAAATAAACTCCACCAGGTAGCCTGACGTACATCCAATGCCGTGACATTTTCGTGGATCTCTTCATAGATGGGTTCCAGATTCATGATCGGTTTCGCAGGAATCTGATCCCAGTCCTCCACCATGGGTCCTTTATTGATCCAGTCTACCGTCCCCTGACTTGTGCTATGACTGGATTGGTATCCCAGAATATCGAGCCAGTCCTCCTCCACATAAGCTTTTCCGATCCATGATTTTCCATGCGGATGCTGAGCTACAATACCCTGGTGCTTCCCCTCCCCAAAAACACCCCTACCGATCTCCTTCCAGTGTTGCTCATAAGCTTTGAGGTATTCTCCATCTCCACCCAGGATCCAGACCACCTGGTTGCCACCATATCGTGCTACCATGTATTTGGCCAGTAATATTGCTTCCTCATGTGGTAGGTAGTATCCGGGACTCAGATACCTTCCCGTGATAGATGGAAGTGCCCAAAGTAAAACAGGTGCCGCGACGAGCCCATACTCATTGATACGGTCTACTTTCTGGTCAAGTCTTTGGAAAAACTCAATATTCAATTCGATACGTCCCGAGCCGGTGAAGGCAACACGACCCTCTCTGTCCATGTCCCCACCGCGCCACTGGGTAGTGACAAACTGTATGGTATTGTAGCCCTTCTTTTTTCGATCGGTCAGGTATTGATCCCATTCTGTCTCGGAAGATTTCAAGGCACCATT
>JAHCMM010000179.1 GCA_019192515.1 Cyclobacteriaceae bacterium SS2 | reverse complement strand
CACATGATGCGGGTTGGATCCCCCTGGTAACCATTGGTGTCTGCATAACGGGCTACATCCAGCCATTCCCAGGCCCAACGCTCCCCATAACTTTCCGATGCCATCAAACGATCCACCACTTTTTCATATGCCTGGGGTGAGTCATCAGAAAGATAATCCTGTATCTCCTCTAGTGATGGAGGCAACCCGGTCAGATCAAAACTCAATCTTCTTATCAGGGTTCGCTTATCTGCTCTTTCTGAAGGCTGCAACCCCATTCGCTCCAGCTTGTCGAGCACAAAATAATCGAGCTCGTTGATTGGCCAAGACGTGTCTTTCACCTCCGGTAAGACGGCTTTTTCAGGGGGAATAAATGCCCAGTGTTTTTTCCATTCCGCCCCTTGCTCAATCCATTTGATGAGTATGGCTTTTTCTTCGGCACTTAACAGCAGTTTGGATTCTGCCGGAGGCATCACGAGGGCCTCATCCGTAGCCAGAATCCGATGGATGACCTCACTGGATCCTGGTTTGTTGGGCACTATGGGAAAACCTGGATTTTCATGCAGTTGTGAAATGGCAGCCTCCCTGGTATCCAACCGAAGACCAGCTTTCCTTGCATTCTCATCGGGGCCATGGCAGTGAAAACATCTATCTGATAAAATCGGGCGAACATGAAAATTGAAATCAATCACTTCAGGAAGGTCCTCATAAGCTTCTGCTACTTCCTCAGGATAAGGGGATGAACAACCAATTAAAATAGCAATCCCTACAAGAAAAAACCACGATATTATACCAGATCCGTAAAAACCTTTCAATATGATCAAGTAAAATGGTCTGTGAAGTGGGGTCATTTCAGTCTACGGGCTAATAGTGTGGTTTTTTGGTTCCAAAATTTACTCCAATAATCTCATGTTTACATAAAAGCACCTTTGAAATCCTTTGATCATCCATTATCCAGATCTTTTAAAATATAGATTTATCCTGAGTCATTCTTGTGGCCAGTTTCGGTGATTATATTAAATAAATCATCCCCTACTTTCCTGATTTGAAACTTTGCCTAAATAATCTCATGCAAGTGGGCTGATATGCAGACTAACCTAATAAGTATGGCCCTGCCTTAAAGGAACCTATTAATCCGTATGATGGCTGTCTGAAAGGCATTAGAAGAGATTAACCGGCCGATTTTAAGATCTTCACCACTGATTTCAGATTTGTTTTTTTACTGATCTGTTGAGTCGATTCTCTTAGTATAAGATTTGTCGGAAGTTGTTCACAAAATAATTGAGATGAATCCTTGTTTCTGATATGCCAGAGGAGTATTTCTGCAGCTCTCCTTCCCATCTCCTCGGCTGGCTGCATCACGGTTGAAAGCTGTGGACTCATATAGGTAGCAACAGGTTCATCGGCAAATCCGATAACTGACACATCCTGTGGCACCTGTCTGTCCATGTCTTTCAAAACCTGGATGGCATCATATGCCACATAATCATTGAAGCAATGAACCGCATCCACTTCACCTGACAATACAAGACTTTTGAACTTCTTCTTCCAGTCCCTGTCTTCGGAATTGAGGATAAACTTTTCGTTGACAGAAAGGCTATTCTTTCTAAGACCTTCCCTATATCCGGTCATTCTCGTAAAGCTCGTTGAAAGGTTGTCAGGTCCGGAAATATGGATAATCTTCGAATTACCGGATTTAACCAAATGATCTATAGACTCAATACATCCCGGAAAATCATCTGTGATGACGTAAGAAGTGTCCAGATCTTCGCATGACCTGTCGAGAAACACTATCGGCACATCATCTTCAATTAAATCGAGGTAATGTTCAAAGTCAGTAGTCCCACGGGCATAGGAAGCGATGATACCATCTACTCGCATACTATTAAGCATGGCAGTGGCTTTCTGTTCTTTTTCCATTGAGCCTTCATGCGTGACAATAAACAAGTGGTACCCCTCTTCGTTAACAACCTGATTTACACCATTTAGCACTTTAGTGAAATAATGATGTGTGAATTCAGGAAGGATGAGTCCAATTGTTCTGGATTGCTTTTTCAGCAAGCTGATAGCAAATGGGTTGGGCTTATATCCCCATTTGTTGGCTAGCTCAATAACCTTCTTCTTCGTTTCCTCACTGATCCTGCCTCCATTACTTAAGGCACGGGATACTGTAGAAGCGGACACCCCCAATTCTTTTGCAAGATCCGTGATTTTTACCCTACCTCGGCCCATAACATTGCGATTCTCATATTAATCAAGCCAGTTTTAACTGCTTAACCAAAATTAACCTCTTATTATGTCAAAGTAAAGTTTCTTTTTATAAAGTATCAAAAGGTTATCTGATTGGTTATCAGTATTTAAAGGCCAAAATACACCTCAAATCAGACTATTATCTATCATAGTTATGGGGTAGCTAGAGTCTTATCTAACAAAGAAAAATTGATTGTTATGTACGCAAACGTTTCCACTACTCAATTTATGCCTTGGGCGTTAATTGCACCTGTAAACTATAATGCCATGGATTATTATGTGTGTGAGGAACCGGGGAAATTTCTGAAAAAGACAAAAGATTACCCTCAAAAAAACAATGGAGAAGCATTGCTGAAGGTAAAACGAGTAGGTATTTGCGGGACTGATCTTCATGCATTCAGTGGTAACCAGGCCTTTTTTACTTATCCACGGATTCTGGGACATGAGCTGGCGACTGAAGTCATTGAAGTTGGAGCAAATAAGGAAGGTATTAAAGCGGGTGATCGGGTGGTGATCATCCCATACATCAACTGTCAGAATTGTGCGGCTTGCGATGCAGGTAAAAGTAATTGCTGCCAGAATATCAGGGTCTTCGGTGTACACACAGATGGGGGCATGCAGGAAGTGATCTCCTTGCCTACCAGGCTCCTGATACCCGCCAATGACCTGTCATATGAGGAGATTGCCATCGTAGAGCCTCTGGCTATTGGGGCACACGCTGTGAGACGGGCAGGTGTGAAGGAAGGAGATACGGTGGTAGTAGTAGGTTGTGGACCGATCGGCATTGGTATCATCCAGATTTGTAAGTATTTAAAAGCGAATGTGATTGCACTAGACGTTAATGATCACCGACTGAATGTCGTCAAAAAACACTTCGGAGCTGATCATGCGATCAATGTAATGTCTGATCCGGTAGAGGCTGTAAAAGAATATACCAATGGCAGACTAGCCCAGGTCGTATTTGATGCCACAGGCAATAAGCGCGCTATTGAATCAGGAACGGATTACATGAGCCACGGCGGTAGTTATGTGCTGGTTGGCTTGTTTAAGGAAGACCTGACATTCACCCATACCAAGATCCATGCGAAAGAGACCAGCTTGCTTTGTAGTCGCAATGCCACCCAGGAGGATTTCAGATTTGTGATGAAGATGCTGGAAGAAAAGGCATTTAACACCAATGCTTATATCACGAGTAATGTCCCAAGTGACTCCATTTTGACCGATTTCAGCAAATGGGCCAGCTCTGAGTCACTTGATATTAAAGTGGTGACTTCTTTTGAATAGTTAAACTGTACCGTCCATTTAGCCCTGCAATAACAGAGGATACCAAAAGTAATAAGACTTTTGTGTTGATTTATTAAATGTATTTTTTACATTTAATCCTTAAATTAGCTTTCTCAATCGAAATCTAAACCAAAAACAACATGAAATAGTCATAAGGCTAAGCCATACCAAACAAGGATTAAATGAACTTAATGGTAAGGCTTTTTTACTTTTGCTAAGAACTTTGACTATTCCATGTGACCGATAGGAAATAAAACATAANCACATGAGATCCCTATTCACCCTACTCCTCATAACATTGCTATGGACAAGTATCCGGGCACAGGAAGCTTATCTTTCACTGAACGTCGATGACAGTCAGCCTACCATCAGCAAACACATCTATGGTCACTTCTCTGAGCACCTGGGTCGATGTGTCTATGATGGATTTTGGGTAGATGAAAACATGGACGTGCAGAAAAAGGATCGCATCAGGTTAGATGTGGTGGAAGCCCTGAAGAAAATCAACATTCCCAACTTGCGTTGGCCAGGTGGATGTTTTGCCGACGAGTATCACTGGAGAGATGGTATCGGCCAGAGAGCGGAGCGTCCCAACATGGTCAATACACACTGGGGTATGGGTGTGGAAGACAACAGCTTCGGGACGCATGAGTTCCTTGAGCTTTGTGACCTGCTGGGCACAGAGCCTTATATCGCGGCGAATGTCGGTAGTGGAACTGTGAAGGAGATGAATGACTGGATAGAGTATGTGAACTATAATGGGGAATCCACACTGGCTAAGCTACGAGCAGAAAACGGTCACCCGGAACCCTATAACGTAGCCTTCTGGGGCATAGGGAATGAAAGCTGGGGATGCGGAGGCAACATGACGGTCGAATACTTCGCTGATGTCTACAAGCGCTACGCGACTTATGCCAAAAGCTATCCCGGGGCACCCATCAAAAGGATCGCCTCGGGGGCTAACTCTGCTGATTATCACTGGACCGAGGTGATGATGAAAGAAGCTCGCCGACACATGTGGGGGATTTCTGTTCATTATTACACCATCCCTACCGGTGACTGGGGAGCCAAAGGTTCGGCAACCAGCTTTACGGAGGCAGAATATTTCAACACAATGAAGAACTGCCTGTTTATGGATGAGTTGCTGGATAAGCATATCGCCATCATGGATCGCTATGACCCTGAGAAAAAGGTAGCCCTCGCAGTGGATGAATGGGGTATCTGGACGGATGCTGAACCAGGTACTAATTCCAGCTTCCTTTACCAACAAAACAGCCTGCGGGATGCGCTGATCGCTGCTACTCAATTGAATTCATTCAACAACCGGGCGGACCGGATCCGAATGGCTAACCTGGCGCAGACAGTGAACGTATTGCAGGCATTGATTCTCACAGACAAAGAAAAGATGCTCCTCACGCCTACTTATCATGTCTTTGATCTCTATCAGGTCCACCAGGATGCACAGCTGATCCCGTTTTCGATCAGCACACCAGATTTTGTGAATGGAGACAAAAAACTTCCGGCGGTGAATGTATCGGCCTCCCTGGATCAGGATGGAAAAGTGCACATTACCCTGGTCAACATTGATCCAAATAAATCGATCACAATCAAAAGTGCAGTAAATGGCATTGATTGGAAAAAGGTGTCCGGGAAGGTGCTGACATCAGGAAAGGTGACAGACATCAATAAATTCGATCAGCCAGAAATAGTAAAACCTACTGTTTTCAACGGAGCCAAAAAGACAAAGGATGGGTTAAGTGTTGAGCTGCCAGCCAGGTCAGTGGTGATGTTGGAGCTGGAGTAGGTTATCTAGTATGTTGGTTTGCCTCCGACAGCATTTAGGCAAATCCCGTTAGTGTCTCACCAATCTATATAATACGTGGTGGTCAGTGAGACACCGACCATGGTGTGATGAAAGTTGGTGAAAACACCAACTTTGGCCTTTAAACACTTGAAGCAACCTTGTTTGGAGGATTTTTTTAAATATCATGCTATAGGTTAATATTACGACTTGTTTATAACCCTAACCTGATTAATATGAAAAGCTGGAACCTGGAAAACAAAAAAGCATTGGTTACAGGAGGATCCAAAGGGATCGGATATGCGGCGGTGTTACAGTTTCTGAAGCTTGGTGCTGAGGTAATCTTCACAGCCCGGAACGAAAATGAAATTGAATCAGTAGCATCGGACTTACAATCGCAGGGTTTTAAAGTGACTGGCATCAAAGCGGAAGTGACTGATGAAGCTGATACTGCCAGGGTTCGTAAACTGATTGAAGAAAAGTGGGGTCGGCTGGATATCTTGTTTAATAACGCCGGCGTCAACATCAGAAAGAAAACTGTCGACTATACAACTGAAGAATATAAACATGTGCTTGGGATCAACCTGATTGCACAGTTTGAATTGTGCAGACAATTGTATCCCATGCTCAAAGCATCGGGTAATGCCTCTGTCATCAACAATGGGTCGATAGCCGGTCAATTTGACGTGGCTACCGGATCTCCTTATGGAATGTCAAAAGCCGGGATGATCCAGCTATCCAAGAACCTGGCTGTAGAATGGGCTCCTGATGGCATTAGGGTCAATACCGTCTCTCCCGGGTTTACTGCCACTCCGCTCACCAAGCCTTTGTTTGCCCAGCAGGAAAGGATCGATGCCATCATTAAACGAACACCTATGAAACGGGTGGCTGATCCGGATGAAATGGCTTCCGTCATATCCTTCCTGGCGATGGATCACTCTTCCTTTGTCACCGGACAAAACATTACGGTGGATGGAGGGATTTCGGCGAGTGTTTTTTAGAATATGATTGTGAGGTTGGAATTGATGGTGGTCGGTGAGTCACCGACCACGGGTTAAGATCTCATTTCTCTCCCATCCCCCACTTCATCATCAGCCATTCTACCATGCGCTGATCATACTGATTTTCATCATTTTTATGTGCCACTACTGCTTGCTTAACTTTTGCACTGGAAATATCATTGATGTCAATTGCGTTCATGGCGAAGGTGGAAACAAACTCACTACCGGAAACCTTTTCGGCTAGTGTATTTTCTGCCAGTTCTTTTTCACCAAGTCGGTACAATGCCTCAGCCGCCACAATGGCCACCGGATCGGAATCATCTTTCAATGCGTTCTTTAAATCAGCTATTGCAGGTTTTGATTTGTCTCCTTGAATCAATAAGCCGGTGGCTCCCCAATACCGAATGGCTGGATCTTCTGACCTTAGGTAATAAATCAGTACGTTGATGTCTTCAAATTTCCGGAGAGATGAAGCTTCAGCTACCTCAATCAGACGTTCCAGATCGAACTGATCACTATCTCTCATCAAATCATAGAATGACCGGTCTCCTCTTCGAACTTCCCAGGAAGGTTCAGGGACAAATCCCGTATCCTTAATCCTCAACATCCACTGTTGGTTAGCCTTTCGCATTTTCTTCATCACTTCAGCATACTGCGGATCATCAGCCAGGTTGTTTACTTCCCAGGGATCATTTTCTGTATCATACAGCTCTTCACTTGGCTTAGGATTCCAAAAAATACTTTGGGTCTCGTTGCATTCACCCTTCAGATAAGCCTCTTCCCATGATCGGATAGATGGCGCACGCCACAGGTAGTTTAAATGCTGGCCATAGATGCGGTGTGGCATATAATTCCTGATGTACCGGTACTTTTGTCCACGGACGGCCCTGGACATATCGTATCGCTCATCCATTCTGCCCCGGAACATGAAGGCATATTCCGGATCTGCAGTTTTCTGATCTCCAAGAAAGGCATTACCCTGCATAAAATCCGGGATTGAGATACCCACTATACTCAATAGCGTTGGCGCCAGGTCAACAAAACTGATCAATCGATCCACCTTTGATCCGGTCTCTTCTGCGGGAAATAAATACTTGAATTTATCGGGGATGCGAACAATAAAAGGCACGTGCGTCCCTGACTCGTAAACATAACGCTTGCTCCTGGCCAAAACGCCACCATGATCCCCGTAGTAGAATACAATAGTGTTCTCTGCCAGTCCGCTTTCCTCAAGCTCTTTCAACACTTCACCCACATAGGCATCCATATCCTCCATCTTGTCATAGTATTGTGCCCAGTCATGCTTCATCTCTTCTGTAGGCGGATGATGCGGAGGAATAGGTACCTGCTCCGGATCATGCCTTAGCTCTTCAGTAGGAATAGACCTGTGAATGGAGCTTTCATGGGTGATGGTAGTATTGAAGATTGCAAAGAATGGCTGACCCTCTGCCCTGTTTTTATAGTGGGCATCTTTCGAAGATTCATCCCACAGCGTATCTACCTGATCCACCTGGATATTATAATCGGTCTTGCTGTTGTTGGTGCAGTAGTAGCCCAGCTCTCTAAGAAAGAGCGGGTATGGCTTTATGATATCACTCTTTTTGTATTTGCTCCGCATGTGTTGGTTACCTCCCGAGATGGCATAGATCCCGCTGATAATCGTATTCCGGGCAGGTGCACAAACCGGCGCATTGGCATAAGCATGGGTATATAGAAAACCTTCAGAGGCTAACTTATCCAGATTAGGGGTGGTCGCAAATTTATCTCCATAGCAACCCAGAAAAGTACTATTGTCCTCAGAAGTGATCCATAGGATATTCGGCAACTCCCTGCGCTCGGAGCAATTGATGAATAGTGCGGCTATGATAGCCAATAAAAAGAAATGTCTCATATCGGGTTAGGTTATTGAGTAAAGATAGTTGGGATCTTTTAGTTTATCAATCGTCTTCTGATTGTGTAGGCAGTTCTGGGATTCTGAACCAACAGCAGGTCAACGTCTTTATCTGTAAACCCTTTTGTTTTCAAAATAGGGATCACAAACTCAAAAATCGCTGTAAAAGGTCTGCTCATTCCCGAATTCTCTTCCCCTACTGTATACCATCCCCCATCATGGGAAATCAGCGTTTTGTCAAGCATGCCAGCCTGCTTCAAATTGACCAGGTAATCGACATAGCGTGAAAGCTGCAGAGTATCACCTGAATCCGGATCAACCCGGATGCTTCCCATCCCATCGATAGACACCCAGGCACCATGACTCCCGATATGTTCATGTTCGCCAGGCAGACTGTTTTGTGCATGTGTCCAAACAAAAGCACCTGGTGCAACACCTTCAGACTCCAGCACTTCAAGGCAAGCCAGGGCCATCGCTTCGGTTCCACTATGAGCAACTATGGTCAACCCTGTCTCACGGTGAGTAATTGCCGCAGCCCGAACAATCTTTTCATCCAGTCGGGTCAACTCCAGCTTATCATTATAATCAAGTCCGATCTTGATAAAGCCAGGTCGGATCCCGGTCTCTTCAATCCCCTCATTAAATTCTTTGATCCAGATACCTGCAAGACTATCAGGAGTAGCTGACTTCGCAAACTCAGGAATGTGTTGGTAATTGCGAGCTGCATAAAATCCTGTGTTTGTCAGAATATTCAGTTCAGCAGACTCGGCCAGTTTCTTCAGCAACCTCGGGTTTCTTCCAATGTATTTGGGGGTGCACTCCAGAAATGACTGCACGCCATGTGATTTCATTTCTTCGAGGTATGGAAGAATAAACTGAAAGGCATCCACGCTATTCCATTTCCAGGGATCTTCAGCCCCGGCTGGCGACCAATCCAGAAAAACATGCTCATGTATCAGGGTCGTACCAAGGCTCTCTGGTGATATGGGGCCGAGTACAGTCATGATAGAGCCGTTAGGATTACTGGATTTCTGATCAGTAGAGTTACACCCAACTAACCCCCCGGTTATCACCAGGACCATGATAGCTGGTAATATGTTTTTCATTTTGAGGCTATGCATACCCTAATTTAACAAAGTATACTTAGCAGTAATGAATACCTAAAGGTTTATCTCTCCTGGGAGGCCTGGGTAATTACTCAGACCTCACTGAAATCAATAACCTCCGGTTTTTTCTTAAATCCTTTTGTTTGGATCACTAAATATACCAAACCAATTAAAAGCCACACTCCCCCCATGATTTTTGCTGGTGTCGGTAAGCTCAACCAGATAGCCAAACAGATTAAGAATCCTAGCATAGGCAAAATCATATCGTAGAATAAATTTCGTGAATGACCTGCTGTTTTAAAAAAATAGAACTGACGAAGACAAGCCAGGTTTACACCCATAAAGGCCAGAAAAGCACCAAAGTTTAATAGCTCAGCTGCACTTTTATAATTTAAAGTTAAAGAGCCAATAACAGTAAGGATACCCATTATTATGATGTTGTAGGTGGGCGTATTTGTTTTTGGGTTGAGGTGGCCAAAAATCTTTTTAGGTATCACGTTATCTCGCCCCATTCCAAATAATAGCCTGGCAGCACCTACCTGACCAGCCAATCCGCTACCCAGGCAGGCAACGAAAAGAATGGCAGCTATGGCATTGAACAAAAACATCCCACCAACTTTTGCAGCAACATCATAAAATGCCGTTTCGATATTTGGAAAGGTGTTGTAATCAGGCCAAACTTGCTGAGCCAGATATATCTGAAGCCCACTAAACAACCCTGTAAACAAGCAAACAATAACTGGGGCCAACAGCATATTTCTTTTTGGATTCTTCACATCCTCAGCCAACGTGGTCACCCCATCAAAACCAATGTAGGTCAGAACCGCAAATGAGGTTGCTACCATTATATTTCCAATATCAAATGTTTCAGGGTTGTAAATGGGTTTTATAGAAATGAGACCACCAATACCCTCATTATCTAAGATATACCTAATGGCCTGAACAATGAAAATCCCTATGACCACACACATAATGAACAAGAGAATCTTGTTGGAATTGGCTGTGGTCTTCATACCTCTTAAGTTGAAGATCGTGATCACAACTACAAAAAGAATAACCCATACCACAAAAGGTATGGATGGAACGAGTCGCTCAAGTGTGAGCGACGCATACACGGTATTGATGATAGGGATCACCAAATAATCCAGAAACATCGACCAACCTGCAAGGAATCCCATGTGGTGATTCAACCCTTTTCCCACATACGTATACGCTGATCCAGCTGAAGGATACAGTGATGCCATTCTGCCATAACTGATGGCTGTCAAAATCATGGCACACATCGCGATCAGCAAAGTTGTCACCATGTGGCCTTCAGATTCTTTGGAGGCAATACCAAACAAACCAATAGCCGCTATGGGCTGTATCAGAATGATACCATAGAATATCAGATCCCACAAGCCTAAAACACGTTTCAGTTTTGGCTGATCAGCTACTTGAGTATCTTTTTGCATTTTCTCTAAATTTAATTTTTCTGTTTAAGTCAACACTTCAAAAAGGAGGTTTACCCAATTTTTGTACAATATGTTTTCAATATCTTCTTCGGTATAACCCCGCCCAGACAAAATAGAGTGGAATTTCTGTAGGTCAGCAATGGTATCAAGATCCATGGGTGACTGCTCCAAACCAAATAATCCATCCAGATCACTACCGATACCCACATGCTGGGTGTTGCCTGCCATTTGACATATGTGATCAAAATGGTCTACCAGTTTTTCTAAATCGATGCCGAGAGATTTTGGGTCATCTTTCCCCATTTTAAAATCAGGATGAAGCATCCAGGTATCCAATGCCCCACCTATTACACCACCTCTTTCAATAACCACTTTAAGCTGATCGTCACTAAACTGTCTTTCACCATCCACAATACTTCTGCAATTCTGGTGACTCGCTATAACTTTCCCATGATAAATGCTTATGGCCTCATAGAATCCTTTATCGGTCAAATGGGTAAGATCCAGAAGCATATTCATCTGATTCATCCTCTTGAGCAATACAACTCCGTGAGTTGTTAATCCTTGATTATTAGAATGTGTGCCTGCCGCATACCTACCAGGGCCAAAGTGAGAGATGCCGATTGATCTTAGACCCAAATCATAGAAGCGTTCGAGGTAGTCCAGGTTAACTACAGAATCTGCCCCTTCCAATGCCAGAACATAACCAATTGGCCTTTTCTGCTCATTATTTACATCATTCCACAAATTCAAATGATCAGTCAGCTCATCCTTCGTTTTTATCTGGACCATCTCACCAATCTCCTCCATCTCCCTATACCAATGCAGCTGACACATCGCATTGGCAAAAGCTTGATGTGGAGAATACCAGCCAGGCAAACTCATAGTGTCAAGTACGGCCCCCTCTTCAGAGACCCGGGAGATCATGGTAGCAAACACCAAACCTATTTGTCCTTTTCTAAGCTCTGGTAGTGCCACTGTTCCATTACCGCGATCCTGAAAGTCATTTAGTTGAAGCGCTTTCTCTTTTTTCCTGATTTCATGAACCGGTCTGGTAAGATCCCGATTCAAAACCATTGCATTGGTTGCTAAATCGAGATGGGCGTCAACAATAAAATTAGTCTTTGCCATTATCTCGACCGTTACTTTTTTGAAGGAACTTACTCTCGGAAAACCTGGAGGATAATTGACTTATTTCAAATGAGAATTCTTCGAATGATTCCTCCCATTTCTTTGATTGCTCAGGCGTATAGTTATAAAAGCCTATCCCATTAGAAATACCATTCCCTCCTTTTCTGGCAATATCGTCAATCAGCTTAGGGACAGATGTCCGATTACTCAATTCAGGGAAGAGGTCTTTCATTACCGTATGATAGGCCTGTAGGCCCGTCAAATCCATATACCTAAAGAGACCACAAAACGTCATCCAATGACCACCGTCATTTTTACAGGCCCGATCAACATCTTCAATAGTTGCGTATCCGTTTTCAACCAGATGAAAAGCTTCCCTGTACATGGCATACATAATCCTGTTTGTAATAAATCCACGAATGTCCTTTCTAACCAGTGTAGGCTCTTTCCCCCATCCATTGGCTATCCGATGCAATTTTTCACCAAGCTCCAACGAGCTCTTCTCACCACATATTATTTCTAAAAATCGTGTAGTGTATGCCGGTTCAGCCCAATGCATTCCAAAGAACCGATGTGGTATTCTAACAAACTGTTGTAGCGTACTAATGGGTATGGCAGATGTATTTGAAGTCAACAATACTTCATCGCCGATTGCAAGTTCAATTTTGTTGTACACATCTTTTTTAATTTCAATTTTTTCTGAAACACACTCCATCACAATCCAGCATTGTGCTAGATCATGGTAGTCTCGGGTCATGGTCAGATTCTCCAGAAAAACCTCTGGCTTAGATTGGCTCATCCCCCTTTCATAACATGATTGAAGTGATTTCTTGATTCTATGCAGGGCATTATCATCCAAATCTGAAGAAATGGGTGCCAAGGCAACAACTTTCTGATCATTGATCAATAGATCAGTAATAATACTTGTTCCCATCAAACCAAGACCCACGACCCCAACTGATGATTTATTTAATGAATTCATAATGGTTTTCTCTGGCTTATCCTTATGGATAGGCTTACTTTTTGTTTAATTCCTTTAATACTTCTAATGATTTTTCAATAGCCAAATCAATATCTGCCTCAGTATGAACCGCTGAGATATACCATAAACCCCGGCCAATTACCCTTATCCCTTTGTCATGTAGTCTTGAAATGAATAGAGAAGACTTGACTTTGTCATAGTGTTTCATCCCTCTGAAGTCTTCTACCTTTTCAGTATTGGCAAATCCGGTATGCAGCATGGGACCTAAGCCCTGTACCAATAAGTTCTCACCAGTTATTTTGGCAGCCTCCTTTAAGCCATCCATGAGTTTACATCCCAAACTGAATATTCTGTCATGTGTGCCTGGATCTTCCAGCACCTCTATTGTAGCCAATGCAGCTGCTACCAATGGACAAGCCGAATTCATTGTTCCTGCATGAATAACCTCTCCACTTTCAAGCATCTTCATCCATTCCCTTTTACCTACAATGGCGGAAATAGGGTATCCACTCGCCATTGCCTTAGCAAAAATCGAAAGATCAGGAATGATGTTATAATAGCTTTGAGCTCCTCCCAGAGAAGTACGAAAACCTGTGATGACCTCATCAAAAATCAGGGTAATATCATACTGATCACATAGCTGTCTTACTCCCTTTAAAAACCCCTCTTTTGGAAGGATACAGCTGCTGTTGCACATGATCGGTTCAGTGATGATAGCCGCGATCTCCCGGTGATGCTCCTGAATCACCTGTTGCAACAAATCGAGGTCATTCCACGGTAGAATGATGAACTCCTTGCAGGAGTGATCAGACATTCCTCTAGTCCACGGCACGGGGGTCGGGTGATTTCTTGGACCCAGCTGTTCTTCGCTCCCGGAGATACCCCAGGAAACATTATCTAACCAACCGTGGTACTGCCCCTCAAAACGAACAAATTTTTGCTTTCCTGTCTTTGCCCGGGCTAGCCGGAAAGCGGTTTGAATTGCAGTAGTTCCATCCAGACAAAAGCGCATCAGCTCTGCCGATGGAATGTACTTTTGCAATTTCTCTGCAAGCTCTATTTCGAGCATATGCTGCCCAGCAAATAATTGCCCTTTTGCAGAATAGGTCAGTACTTTTTCAAGCACATGCGGATGCGAGTGTCCAACGATCATGGGTCCCTGACTAAGGGTAAAATCAAGATATTCGTTTCCGTCTGCATCATAAAGCCTCACACCATTTGCGTGGGTGTAAAAAAGTGCATGTGGATGACCATATTTTCTAAATTCGGAAGAGACACCTCCCGCAAGGGATCGTTTTGCACGGTCCAGCAACGCTTTGGATTTACTATATTTTACATCCATTTCTTATTATTATTAAATATTGATCTGTCTGTCCCTTGCAACTATATCCCAGGTATCGGTGACTTGTCCATTCTCAATGGCAAATACCTTCTCATAGAGATTCACTGTTGGGCAAATGTGATACGGGACCGCATATAAAGGAGAGCCCACATTAAAGACTGATGTATCAGGAACCTCAATGACTAAATGTTCCTCATACTGCCCTAATACTGTATATTCAGGAAGTTCAGGAAACTTTACTCTTGGCAAAGGTGAATCCGAAGCTACTGCTTTGTAACCCAGGTCCAAACACATTTTCTTTTCATCAATGATGGAAATGATCCGGGTAAGAACAAAAGCAGCAATCTTGAAAGGTATTTCAGGGTAGTTTTTCCCATATCCATAGTCCCAGAGAAAAAAGGTTCCGGGACTGCATTCCAGACCACACTGTTTTCCATAATATTCAAAATTGGGAGATCCGCCCAATACGACAGCCAGGTCTCTTTCCATTATCTGGCTTCCTCCTCTTTTCAAATCCATCATTGTCAGATAAGCTTCAAAAGCCTGCTCCAATCTCGATCCTCTGTTCGACGAATCAATATGCCCTTCATAGCAGTGAAACCCCTGAACTTTTATTCCATTCAACTGTCTTAATTCTTTCAATAGACTGAGAGCATTGTCAGCTTTGATCCCGGTTCGATCCATACCAAGATTTATATCTATGTAGACATTGACATCTGTGTGAGTAGTAAGAGCAGACATTATTTGGGCACTTTCAATATTATCTACCAGACATGAAAAAGTCACATCCGGGTAAGACTCAATTAGTTCCCTAAACCTCTGCGCTTTAACTGTAGACAATTGGTAGTTTAGCAGGACATCCTTTGCTCCAGCCATTCCTAACAATTCCGCCTCGGCGATGGTACTACACTTAAACTTTTCAATCCCGTGACCCATTGTCATTTGAATAACCTCCAAGCACTTCACACTTTTTATATGTGGTCTTAGTGAATTGTTCTTTGAAACATCAAGAATTGACTGAGCTGTTGAAATATTCTCCTTTACAATATCGGGATAGATCAAGAGTGCTGGTGAATCAATGGCTTCAACTATATTGGATTTGACACGGTGAAAGCTCATATCCAATTACTTGTTGGGCAGTTTGACAATTACATCAATTTCTACCTTGATGTTTTCTCCTAAAACTGATTGAACCGTCGTTCTTGCCGGGCGTATTCCATCGAAGTATGTTGCATAGACTTCATTAAACTTGCCGAAATCTTCTATATCACTTAAGTGGACGGTACTTTTCAGCACATTATCCAAACTGGCACCTGCCTTTTCCACGATCGCCTTAATGTTATCCAGAGTTCGACGTGTTTCTTCTTCAATGGTCCCGAGGACAAAAGTGGAAGTCTTGAAATCAACTGATGCCTGACCGCTTAAAAAGAGCAGACCATCACAAATGACCCCGTCAGAATACGCTCCGGTATCAAAATTTTCATCCCTGTTAGGATGAATTACTTTTTGTTTATGCATAGCGCGAAAAGTTTTGTTTTATCTAAATAATCAGGTTAGTCAAAATGCCACACCTTCCCATTTCTTTATATTCAAAGCTATCCTGATTCCAAAAGATTAGATAATACAAAAACTGTCTTTTATGATACTAATCGTCTTTATTAACTCCATTATTATTATCTTCAAATAATTAATCAGAATTTTAGTATCATATAATCACAATATGACCGTGGGAAATGAAAATTGCTGAAGTACGACTTTTTAAGGATTCTGAAAGCTCATTTATTTATCATCATGAGACCGAGGACTTTTCGACATACCACCATCACCCGGAGTATGAATTGGTATTGATAACTAAAGGAAAGGGTATTAGGATAGTGGGTGACACGATCAACGAATTTGAAGAAAACGATCTGGTATTTTTAGGTTCTTACCTTCCTCATGTTTGGAAGTGTGACGAAGAATTTTACGAAAAAGATGGCAACTTCATCGGTGAAGGTCTTGTCATCCAATTCCTGGAGGATTTTCTTGGATCGCGCTTTTTTGAGTTTCCTGAGAACCTTCAGCTTAAACAGTTTTTCTCTAAATCTTCCCAGGGTTGCCTGATCCTGGGACAAGCACAAAAAGACATTATCAAAATCATGCTTGACATGAAATCAATGACACCGGTAAATCGGCTATACTCATTGTTCAACATCTTTGAGATTCTGGCAACTACAAACGAGTATAGTCTTTTATGCAGCTCCGCTTTTCTTGAACCCTACAAAATGCATGAAAGTGAGCCTTTGAGAGATGTGATAGAATACATGTTGAAAAACTTCAAGAAGAACATTCAATTAAAGGATGTGCTGGAGATCGCTAACATGTCAAACACCCAGTTTTTCCTGTCTTTTAAGAAAATGTATAAGATGCCTTTCAAAAGTTATTTATTAAACATGAGAATTGGATTTGCCTGTAGGTTGCTGGCAGAGGAAAGGCTCAATATTTCTCAGGTTGCGTATGAATCTGGTTTTGAGAATCTTTCTAATTTCAATCGCCATTTTAAACAATTGAAAGGTGTTACCCCAAGAGAATATATTCAAATCATTAAGAACTGACGGAATGTGCTATCGGGGCGGCTACCAGTTACCTTCCGGGTGAGTCCAGCATTTTTTTCCTGATTTGCGATTTAAGTGGGATATCTTGATTGATAACTTCCCTCAGGACAAGTTTTGCAAATTGGTGAGCTCCCAATGTTGATAAATGTGTATTATCCTCTTTACCTTCCGGATAAATCTCATTTGGCTCAACCCATAAATAAACATCTTTTGATTTATCAGGACCTAATTTAGCAACATACTCAGAAGTCAATTTGAACATGTCTATCATGATCACATCTAAAGATTTGCTTACATCATTTACGGCTTTTAGATAATCTCCATGGGTGTTCTTTATTGACCCATCATCATTGAATGCACGTCTCGCGATTGGAGTCAACAAAATTGGAATGGCCCCTTTATCTCGTGTTTCCTTCACAAATTTTATCAGGTTCTCTTTATATAGACCATTGGGGTCAGCGTATCTTCTTGGGTCATCTTTTTTGGCATCATTGTGTCCAAATTGAATGAACACATAATTATCTGGCTGTAAATTTTCAAAAACTTTGTCCCAGCGCCCCTCACTGATAAAGCTTTTTGTACTCCTGCCGCTGGTGGCATGGTTATCCACCCTTATTGGCTTCTTAAAATAATCAGACATAACCTGCCCCCATCCAGTCAAAGGTGCTCTGTCCTCTTTATAGCTGGCCATGGTTGAATCCCCTATCATATAAATGTTTGTCGATTTCTTTTCAATGAAAGAGAAAAGCACCAATATCACCGATACTGTAAAAAATAGATTTCTATATTTTTTCGAGATGTTCATAGTTTAAAATTTAGCTAATTGTTGAATTTGCTCCGAATTCATAGATCTGGAATAAACGATCACTCTATACTTGAGCTTTAAAGGCTGATCTTTAGGAATGAATACCCTTTCTGAACCCGGAAATTGTGCATTTTGCATGCTTCTTCGCCTTCTAAGTACCCATGATTGTGGATGGTTAGGATTGGTGGGGTGCGAAACCACCACAACACCTTCCTGAACACTCTGGTCAGACAAACTTCCAGAAATGTTCATCCATTCACCAGCTTCTACGGCTGTACTTTGAGGTGTGACCTCTCCATCCTGTCCTTCAAATTTCACATTCTCTGGCAGCTTGATCCTCCAGGAAAACCCACCATATCCGGTTTCATTTTCAGATCCCCCTATCGAAACACTATCGAATAATGCATAAAGCTCTATCTCAAAGTCAATTATCCGGTAGTTGTCCTTCTTTGGGAAAACCTCCACTTTGGCATATTCCTTAATAAAAGACTTCTGATCGTCATTTTTATCCAGCCATAAGGGAGACTTCCAATTAACTTCAGTATGAAGGATACATGACTTATCCGTATAGTTAGCATCCGCACTTGCCACATCCGTCTCAAAGTCAGTGAGATCCCACGGGTCTCCGAGAGGTTTGTCTCCAATAAAGACCTGATGCCATGACCAGAAGATTCCCCGATGATGTAAATGATCTTCTGGAAAATCTTCAGTAAGTATGCCTCCCTTCATGCCATATAATGGATGAAAGTAATTGGACCTTTCGAATTTACCTTCAAATGATTTTGGAGCTTGCTGGTAATATAAGACGCTATCCGCTCCCTCCATGATCAGTATACCGATTTCGCTTTTTGTGATTTCCCAAACAGTATTGTCTGTCTGGCATGAAAGCATAGTGAATGAGCACACCACTACAAAAAGCAGCACGAGGCCAAAGGCATTGAATTTGAACTTCATCCTTCTCAAAACCTTTGAGCTTTCGGTTTTAAATCGGTCAGAGAACTGATCAATACAGGCTCTCCTGTCTCTATACTGTTTCTTGCTGCAATACCAATTAACACCGACATGGCACCATCTCTTGTTCCCGCAGTTTGATGGAGTGTATCTTCAGCTTTAATATTTCTAAAGATATTGTCTTGCAAAAGTTTGTCTCCACCACCATGCCCGGAACGATTATGAGGTACACTTAATGTTTCCTGGCTGTCCCATAGCTTATGAGTTATGATTGGGCGTGTATCTGAATCCTCACTGCCCTGCTGATTCATTTCCATGCGATGGAGCTCTTCTTGAGACAAGTTTTTGGAGTCCATATAAGGCACATCCATAAATGCTTCCAGTCTTCCCTTTGTCCCATTAAAGGCAATGTGCCAGCCCTCCCAGGGGGAATATGTAGTGAGCATATAGTTGACATATACATTGTTGGCGTACCTGATATTAAGATTCATTTTATCATAGATATCAATATCAGGCCTAAACACACAACTATCGCGTATGTACCCATCCAGGTGCTCATTTTTGACGTATAAATCAACACTTGACTTACTTGTATTGATATCCCAGTAGAACTTGCAGGTATCTTTTTCATTACAATTCCTGCAGTTGACACCCTTCTTTTCCTGTCGGCGACCATAATATTCCAGATCACCAAAGGCAAACACTTTCTCAGGTTCAGAGTTCAACCACCAATTAAGCAGGTCGAAATGGTGGGTAGACTTATGAACCAGTAGTGAACCACTGTACTCCATCTGACCATGCCACCTTCGAAAGTAGGATGCTCCATGGCTGGTATTTAAGTTCCAGGAAAAATCCACTGAAACAATGTCTCCTATGATTTTATCATTCAGCATTTGCTTGATCCTGGCGTTGTAAGGAGACCACCTTAGGTTGAACCCCACAAACACTTTTCGTTGATACTTTTGTTCTGCATCAAGTATGGCCTGGCATTTTGCTTCATCCACCGTTAGGGGTTTCTCGGTGAGTACATCAATACCGTTTTCAAGTGCCTTGATGACGTATTCGTGATGGGAAGAATCAGGAGTGGTAACAATTATTAAATCAGGATCGTGAGACTTAATCATCGCTTCAAACGAATGATAAAGCCCACAATCCTTTCCAACACTAATATAATTCCTCGCATACTCCAACCGACCAGCATTGGGATCTACCAACGCATCAAATGTTAGGATGTCACTATAAGCATCCATCAGCCGCTTACCCCAAAAAGAAGTTCCTCTAACACCGGTACCGATCAACACTACCTTGAGCTTCTTACCCTTTGCAAGAATCCCAGCCTTTAGATGATCGGACACAAGAGATCCTGCTGCGATCAACGATATTGTTGAAAGAAATTTACGCCTGTTTTGCATGTTATTGTTAGATGAAAAGCACTGCCTTATTCCTGGATCTCCCCGAACAGATTCATTAGTTTATCGATGATTTTCACAGAAGCATCGATCTCTACCTTATTGGTCCCATACCATGTTTCGTAGCCACCCAGCTCATGTTGAGGAGGAGTCGGCAAATATCCAAAGCCTCCGTTTGCCAGACTGATGGTAAATGATTTTTGGAAAGGAGTCCTTTCTTTTATTTCAAGCCCTATTTCAGCAAATACTTCGAAAGGAATAGCAGCGACTCCAAGGTCTCCTATTCTAAATGTCTGCAAGGTGATGTCAATTTCATCAGGCCACTTATCCATAAGAAGAATTCGCTTTGCATAAGTCACCTCATGTCGATGAATTGGCTCCACTGTTTCTGGTCTGGCAAGTACTCCTTCAGATCTTTTCACCAGTTTTTTAGGAGCTTTTCTTACTTTAAGGGTTAGCTTTTCTGCAGCAGCTTTAAGTGGTACCCAGTCTTTGTATTCAATGTTATTACACACACTGTAAACTTTTCTAGCCACATCATCGGCCACATATCGCATCTGTACATAATCAGGCTTCCGATTACTTGCTTTGCTGTAGTTATTATTATTTACATCTCCTGAAGTACCATTTGTCATGATCCCTACAAATGGAGGATCCTGTCTGTCAGCTCCGAGCAACTTCTGAATATTATCAGCAAACAAGGCAAAATAGTCTGCAGAAACATGTCCTTCGGAAACATAGCCAACATAATGCAATCCATAATTTGCCATTAAGGCAATGGGTCTTCCACTGGTAGATTGCACAGAGATAAAGGATACTTCGGGATCCGGAACACCTGCTTGTTCCAACAAATCAGGACTATGTCCCGGATTCATTTTCACTTTATCCTGTCCGCCATAAGGATTAGGCAATGGCGTACCAGGCTTCATTTTCCATCTACGAACAAACAGATGCTCGGGAACGTCAATATCACCCCAACCAATCTTTGCCGGCTCAAGATTATTTATCGCAATCTGAGTCCCATCCACAAACCGGCTCAGCAAGAACTCCTGATATTCGTCGAATTCTCCACCACTACTGTAATCATAACGTTCGGCTCCAGCGGCACTTACTGCGGAGTGTGTATGTGTGGATGAAATCATGACATTCTTCATGGGTATACCTGTTTTTTCCTGGATTCTTCTTCTGCCTTCATCCAGCAAATCATCTCGCAGCCCCACATTATCTACGATAACGAAAACCAGCTTTGTGCTTCCATCATCCAGTACCAAACACCTTGCGTGTAGCTCATCGTGGATGTGAGTAGCCGGAGGAGTACCCCAGCCACCAACCAACCCCATACCTAAGGGTGGAGTGATGTTGGCTGTGGCGGCTCCTGCCATGAACACATTGTCTTCAGTATTTTCGGCTACGGCTTGCAATGACCAACTGAGTATTACAACGACTATAAAAGCTATAGCAAGTTGAAATCCAGTTCTATTAAATCTTTTCATATCATGTAGTTATTTATTTGTGTCTTGATTATCTCATCTATCGTTACTCATTTTATCTGGCCAGGCCCTTCACATGTCCAACCAGATCCAACTCCTGCTCTGCCAGGATCAGATATGAAAGATCCCTGGTTCTTCCGGCCATATAGATGGTCTGATCATTCATCATATAATCTTCACCTCCTTTTGGGTACCTGGATTCTTCCCAAAGTTCCTCCAACTCCTTATAAGTGGTTTTATAGCCATTCCATGCAGCCTCTACCTTCTGAATCATTTTGGTATATTCGGAATCATCCAGTTGTTTACCGGCTTTGGAGGCGGCGATTTGCTTATCACAATAGGCTGCAATATGTTCTATGGAGAGTACCAGGTCGGTATAGGCTTCCATGAAGTCCCCCATGGATGCAAAAATCTCCAGATTATATGCATTGCCCCTGGCTGAACTTATATGCTTTTTAATGGTCGCGGTTCCTTCAGCACATCGTGCTTTTTCTAAACGAGCCGTATCAAGTAGTGGCTGAAAGCGTTTACCCCAGCTGCCTTCTTCTGGTAAACCATCCAGGTTTGGAAGCGTGATGTGTTGATATCCAACCCGGCGTTTATTTCCTCGCTTCATGAGCGAAGTATCCCAGAAAGGGACTCTTGCAGCCAGGTTGTTGAATGCCGGTATTAACTCCTGATGACCTGGACCAAAAAACCGGTAAACATATTTTCGCCAATATTGATCTACTGTTTCAGGGCTTTTACTACTCCAGGCAAACTCCGATGACTCTAAAAATCCAAACCAGTAGATCTCAAAATGATTTCCAGAATCATCACCCCAAGCCGTACACAGTTCACCAAGAGCCTGCTTTTCTGCACCTAGCGTTACAAAGCTTTTAATATTCTCTGGCATGGATTCATATTTGGGGATGAGGGGCCAGTCACCAATTACGGCTGTAGCAATCATGGTATTGAAGTTATTGTCCCGGTACCATTCAAGGGCTTTATAGTTACCCTCATCCCTTGCTAAGCCGTAGTTCCATCTCATGAAGATCCCGTCTTGAGGAAACTTATTGACAATTCCGTTAAGTTTTTTCTCTCCATCTTCCCAAACCCTGTCAAATGTAGAATCAGCTTTATTATATGTGGTCTTATAAACTCCTGCTTGCTTCAATGGCATGTCATCCCAGAAAACAAGTTTGCGGCCTCTCTCCTCCATAAACTCTCTAACCTTGTCCAGCCAGATCAGATATAATCCAAGATCTCCAATCTCTTCCATCTTCTCTTTACACAATGAGCATTTACCCATAATGCGTACCTCGTCCCCACCGATGTGGAAATAATCAACTCCTGGAGTAGCATCAATTGTCTCACCAAACAGATCGAATATAAATTCATACGTCTCCTCATTCAACGGGCAGAAAGACTGATATATCTCCGGATCCTCTCTTAGATGCTTAAGTTCCTCATGCTTGAGGAGATATCCTGCATGTCCGAATCCTTGCACCAGCGGCACAATATCTACATGATACTGGTGAGCAAACTGGGTTAGTTCTTTTACCTGATCTGGTGCTAGATTATTTGGGGCAACAACAAAGGGGTGTGATTGATATTGAAACTTATCTTCAAATTCGAAGACAACTCCATTGATCTTGTATTTCGCCAGCTTTTTGATAGATTCTTTGATGTATTCATAGCGATCCAGATGAAAAAAATAGTTGTATTGAACCCATCTTAATTTCATATCCGGCCAATCTTCGATTAGCATCCCAGAAACAGCTGCATCATTCCATTTTGCTTCTTCAAATAGCTGAATGAGTGTTTGGACACCATAGAAAAGTCCTTGATCGGCTGCACCTGAAATGACGACTAGTTCTTCTGTAATATCTATCACATATGCATCCTGTTGATCCTTTTGCGGAGCAGGGAGATTTTCACTAAACAATTCAAAAGATTCACTTGCCGAAGGAATTCCTAAAACAATAGCAGATCCTGAAATTTCATCCATAGAATTAATTTCTTTCACTGATAAGTCCTTGCCAAACAAACTCTTAAGTTCATCCTTTAGTAGCGTGGCTGCAAATTGTGGATTATCGCCCAGTCCTGGAAACAAATAGATGATCTCAATGTCATTAGGGTCTAATGATTCACCACCCACCAGGGTTGCTTTTTGTGGCGCTGGCAGTAAATTATTGCTATCAATCAAAGATTGTTCTGTCTTTTGACAGCTGAACAATCCTGATGTTATCAGCATTATAAAAACAAGCTTAAAATAATTATCAGCTTTATAAGATAGATTCATTTTGATTCTGGTTAATCGTTAAAATGCTTTATGAAATGCTTATGGTCTTTGAGTATTTTTTAGGTAAATGGTCCCTGGCCATCTTAAGGTCATTTGGTTATCATATTTATCTGCGGTTGTGATATCAAGATCATAGAAATAAGAAGGACTGTCTTCCAGGCGAATGCTATAAACTCCATCTCCTGCAACCTTGTCTCCATTTTTTCCAGTGTCAACAAGTTCAACAGTGAATGTTTCAGGTCTACTTTCCCATTTGATATACCTCATGGTTGACTTTTCCTTATTTGGGACCAGGGTAACTTCCACCTTTTCTACACTGGAACCATCATAAACCCTGGCCTCAATTCGATCATTTGTCAATACCTGCAACCATTCCACTTGTGGAGCCGTCTTGTCACTACCCTTTACCACGATGCTTACACTCCCTTTTTTGGTAATATGTTCTCCACTGGTATCACCAGGAATCCAGTATTCAGTATAAAAATGGATCTTTTCACCCTGGGGAGTATTAGAGGATATTAAGGGTGAGGAATACTTTGCTGCACCACCAATGTGATCATACTCCTGCCAGGGATCATAAGGTCTGATATGAGTCTGATTTGGGTTGATATTTGAGTTTAGAGTCTGTGCATGCGTACGGATGTACTTACCTTCTTCTTCCACTAGTATGACTATATTCTCTCCGGGGTTAGGGATGCCATCACCATTGCCCGATCCTACAACCTCTGTTACAGAATCTACAGCAGCTTTCACTACGGTCATTTTTACCCCATCAGCAATCTTGAAATCAGGGATCTCCTCTACCGGATCTTTAAACCGGATCTCAAACTCTTCCTGCCAGGAATTCCCTTCACCGTCATTGATTTTCACCTGTAGTTTGGCGATATCTACACCTTCTTTAGTGTTAGTAACCTTAAATTTTGATTTTAACTCCGATTTGGAGAGGGAAGTCAAATGCTTAAGCTTTCCCTTATCCACGTGAATTTCAAGACCCTCACTAAGTGGTGATAACTCGACTGAGATATCTTTTGCACTACTGAATCCCTTATTCAGAATACCGATAGACAATGACAGCACCTTTCCTGTCACTGCCCACGGCATATTGTCAATAGCAAAACCTGACATACAAAGAATTGGTGTTTCGGTACTTTCAGCTATTCCAATTTGATGTAAGCTTCCATTTGTTTCTATGGTAAGCTCTCCATGTTCATTCGCATTGGTCACATAATTCTTTTTTACATCATTGATAATGTCAATATCTGTGATGTAATACTGTTGATAGGGTTGATATATAGGAGCACTGACCACTTTTGCAGATATATTTGGCATCAGTTCTCCATCAGGCAGAAAATTCCGAACAGAGAACTTAAATCCCTCTTTATTCACATCTTCCAGAATGGTAAAGCCTGCCTGATTCCTACTCGTTTCTACTTTATACCCCCAAACATCAAAAAATGGATAAATGTCAATGTAATCCCATTGATCAGGTATTGGTAAGGGATTCTCAAAAGCATCCAGAATATAGCTGAACATATCCCCCATACCGCAAGTGATGTGAGAAGCATCATAAACATGATACTGATACTGTGGCAATACATTACCCATGTAGCGGTTTTGATCCCTGTGATAAAAACGCAGCCGGTCTCGTGTGCCATTGTTGAGTCGCACATGAACAGCTTTTAGATTATCATACATTTCGGCGTGTGCATACCTGACAGGGAATTCTACAGGTCCAGCCATGAATTCAGATGACCCACAAAAGCTGCCTGCAGCGGATATCATATCCGGAAATTTGGCAGCCAGCCAAAACGTCATAAACCCACCCATCGAAAGACCAGAAACAGCTCGATGCTCCCTATCAGAAATAGTGCGATAGTGTGTATCTATATAATTAACCAATTCCTTAAAATATGATGGGAATTGGCGAAATGTCATTACGGAACTGACATTCCAAGGTGTGATATTCAGTTCGTCAATAGAAAACTGATTACGACCATCCACCTTTATAATGATCACATCATTTTCCTTTACAAATTTTTCAATATTATCTCCATTATTTTCGTCACCCATGTCATAATCTGAGTATCCATCCGCCCAGGAGCCAAAATAACGCTGAGCCCAACCGTGAAAAAAATAGATAACCGGGTACCGCTTATTAGAATTTTTTTCATAATCGGGTGGCAAAAAAATCCTATAGTCCCTGTTTCCAGCGAATACAGTACTATAGTGGTAGCTGTCTTTTATAATAGGTCTATTCCCGGAAGATTGCATATCTGACTGCGCTTCAACCATGCCTGAGAAAAGAATGGAAATGACAAGACAGATTACTAGTGTTTTTACAGACATTTGGTAATAATTACTAAGGAAAGGATTTCCCCTTCAAACCCTCAATAGTTTGTGAATCGACTAACAAAATTTTGACAATTATTGAGACAAAAGAGGTTGCTTTATGGCAACTTCCCTTGTCTCAATATTTAAAGAACATGGTTATTCAGTCCACCCTGGATTCTGGGTTAGATTTGGATTAAGCGTCAGCTCTGTTTCAGGTACGCTACTCAGGTAATCCCTGTCAGCTCTAAATGTATATCCACTCGGAATTTCGGTTTGCAGAATATCTATCAATCCATTCTCATCGAGAGATGGCGTGAAACCAGGAAATTCATCAGCTTTAAAGGGATAGCCCAAAGGTCTTTTGCCATCAAACAAACTATGCGCTGCCCAACGTTTCCAGTCTGACTCACGGAAACGGTTAAAGACCAACTCAACACTTCTCTCTCTGCGAATTTCGTAAAGCGCATCAGAAATAGCGTATCCATAATCTACCAGATTTGGATCATCAGTCTGTTGATTTATAACAAAATCAGGCATCCCAACTCTGGCACGCAACTCGTTCAACTGGGCATAAGCAATGGTTCCATCTAATTCATACTTTGCTTCTGCATAATTAAGGAGCACCTCCGAATAACTAAAAAGGATAAAGCCAGCATCATTCGCATTCGCATATCCTGTGGTTAGGTCAAGATTTACACCCTTTTTAACCTGAAAGCCCGTTGGGCTCACATTTATGGGGCCTTCATCTATAGGAGGATAATCAAACACCAATGCCTCTCCGTTATTCATGACATCTCCGGGAATCCAGATATTTTGCCTCAACCTAGGATCACAATTGGCAGCTATGGCCGTCAAAAAATCATTACCCTTTGTAGTTTGAGCGAGTGTCGTGTAATCAAAGGGTGTACCGTCATTGGCCAGGTGTGATGTCACAAAAGACCAGGTAGCGCCCAGTTGATTGGGAGATGTTGTGGTATAGTAATTTTGATTGTGACCAATCCTGTCTGCAATACTATATGCACGATATAACAGTATTTCATTGATCGGTCCCATATTTCCCATACCAAATAATGAAAAGTAATCTGTATCAGGATTTCCGGTAGTATAAATCCCAGCATTGTATTCTCCACCGTTGATCAACTCCTCTGCTGCATCTACACTTGCCTGAAAGTATTTGTCAGGATCTGCTCCGGAAGTACCAAAAGCTGTTCCTGCATGGTATTTTTGCCAGGTACCCTCATAAAGACCAACCCTTGATTTAAAAGCTAGAACAGCTTCTTTATTGATAGAGTTATTGTTCCATGGAGCCGCATCTCTCAGTGCCACATTCTCAGTAGCTTCATCTAATAGATATAAGATAGAATCAACTACCAGTGTTCGCGGGTCTCTTGGCCTCATTAACTCATCCTCATCTTCTGTAGTGAGTGAATTAGAATACCAGGGCACATCACCATATTTCTGGACCAGGTTGAAGTAAATCCAGGCTTTGAAGAATTGTGCTTCACCTAAGTAATGCTTCCAGGTCTCAAAATCATCCTCACATTTCCCATAATTGTCAAAAAAGATATTGATCCCCCTGACAGCTGAAAAATCAGATTGCCATGAACCTGTTGAAATAACAGTGGTCCCATTCAGCAAGTTATTTGCATTCTGATAGGTGAACTGGTCAGTTGCTTGATTATAGGTATTGTAAGCACTTCCCGGGAAACCTGGTAAATTTTGATAAAAAGTTGCAGTATAGTTTTGAAGGTCAACTGCGGATCTCCAATAACTATCATTTCCAATTTGGTCCAATGGAGGCCGATCTAGAAAATCTTCATCACATGCCTGTATGAATGGCACTGTTAATAACAATAATATATATAGTTTTTTCATCGTCTTAAAGTCTAATTTTAACAAGCAATTAGTAGGTAATATTTATTCCAAAGGAATAAATCCGGTCAGCACGATATTCCTTACCTGTATTATCACGATATCCACCTCCTGGTGTCGTTGGATCCATCCCATCGGGTAAGTGATGTAATGTCAATAAATTATCTCCTGAAAAATAGAACCTTAACTTCTGGAGACCTATCCTGGAAATCAGTTGATCAGGAAGAGAATATCCTAACTGTACATTTTGCAGTCTTAGGTATGCATAGTTGGCTAAAAACCATGAATTTTCATTGAAGTTCTTCATTGACGCATTCCAATCAAGATAGGGTCTTGTATAATATGCATCCGTATTGATATTTGCTTCCCCTTCATACAGACCTACATATTTGGTTCCGGGTTGATCTCTGTAATAATCCAAATGCTCTTCTTTGGGCTGAGACCAATTGGTTCTAAAGAATCCATAATATGCGTTGGCATTTGATGCATTTAATCCAAGGTCTCTCTTTCCAACACCTTTCCATATCATAGAAAAATCGAAACCTTTAAAATCGACTCCCGCAGAGATGCCAAACTGGTAATGTGGGCTTGAGTTGCCAAGTAAGATGAGATCACCATGATCGTCAATAGTATTTTCCCCTTTGTCTATTACTCCATCACCGTTAATATCATCATATCTTAAATCCCCGGTATTCCACACGTTGTAGATGTAAGATTGATCAGCATGATTATCTATTTCTTCCTGGGTCTTGAACATACCTGAAGAAGACCAACCCCATATTTCACCCACTTCCTGTCCAACTCGCCATGAACCCAGATAACCTGTGGGGTTATGGTATTTGGTTACTATAGCTGTTGCATCATACAGGTTAAGGTTCGCAAAATAGCCTAGTCCATTTGCTAATTCTTGTTGCCATCTAAGTGCCAACTCCCAACCCCGTGTTTGCAGCGAAGCATTATTAGATCGTGGGGCTGATGCTCCTAGGACACCTGGATATGCTTCAGCAGGGCCTATCATATTAGTGGTATTTCGTTCAAACCAGTCAAAATCAACCTGCAACTTGTTTTCCAGAAAAGCCAAATTCACCCCAATATTTGTTGTAGCTGCCGTTTCCCAAGTGAGCACAGGGCTAACCAAACCGGGAGTTAACGTATATCCAACCTGGCCAACCTGGCTGTTTCCTGGTAACCAGGAAAGATTTTGCTTGGAAAAGCCAATAAGGGCTAAATCCTGATAGGAAGAGACATTCTGATTTCCCAGTTCACCCCATGACGCTCTGATCTTTAAGTCATTGATAATAGGTGCAATTGGCTCCCAAAAATCCTCGTAACTAACATTCCACCCAGCTGAGAACGATGGAAAGAAACCCCATCGCTTACCTTCCTGAAACCTGGAGGTTCCATCATATCTGACATTGGATTCAAACAGATACTTTTGTTTGTAGTTATATGTGAATCGACCGTAATAACCTTGAGTTGCCCAATGTGACAATGATTCACGCACTTCCGGAGCACCAGTGGCGGTCGATAGTGAAATGACTTCAGGTACAATCAAACCTCTTGCATTGGCATACAAGGCCCGATAGGTGCCTGTTTCAACCTGCATACCACCCATCACCAAAAAGTTGTGAACGTCATTTAAACTCAACTCATACGATGTGTATGTATTGGTTGTCCAATAAAAATCACTGTTTTGATATTCATAAACCTGACTTGGGTACCATGAAGATGTTGGCTCCCCTGTAAGCCAGTTGTTCATATTGAATTCCTGACCATCATGGAGATCATACTTATCAATTGACTGGTAAGCAAAGTTGGCATTTACTTTCCAGCCTTTTGCCGGCCTCAATTCTGTAGCAAAGATCTGCCAGTTTTCTGTGCGCTCATCGTCATTGAATCCCGCCTTGAAAAATTGATTATATCCCTGAAAATCATCACCAAAGTTGGTAAATACAGCGGTATTTGGAGAGGTATTATAGATGATATGGAATAGCGCATTATAGGTATCCTGATCTTCCGGGCGTGAACCATTTGGAAAATGTCTATTACTCTTCATAAAACGTGTTTCATATCTGAAATCCCACCAATCGGTAATCTCCGTATTAACTTTGGCCATCACATTATACCGCTTGAAATAATCGTCGCCCAGTTCGAGTGAACTTGCCTGATCAAGGTATCCGAAAGAGAAATAATAAGAAGTCTTTTCCCCACCCCCCTGTAAGGAGAAGTTTTGAAGATGACCCAAATTAGGTCCTGTATAGATGTCCCACAAGTCGTTATTGGCATGTCCGCCACCATACCAGTTACCATTATCAGCTGGAAGATTATCCCAGTTGACAACCTTGTCCATAGGAAAATTAGATGGAAACTGTGAAGCTAAATAGTCATAGTCTCCTTCCTGATAAGCAATAATACGGTCAATATGTTCATCAGTGTAAGGATGGGAGGAACCTCTGTTTGAAGCAGCCTCATTAATTACGCGCGCAAATGTGTATGAATCAAGTGTATTTGGAAGTTTTGCAGGTGTTACGAGACTCATACTACCATTATAAGTTACGGATAGCTTTTTATTTTTACCCCCGGACTTGGTTGTGATTAAGATCACTCCATAAGGCGCTCTCGCTCCATAAATAGCCGATGCAGCAGCATCTTTCAAAATTGTTATTGATTCAATATCTTCCGGATTAAGCCGGTTCATATCTCCAGCAAAACCGTCTATTACCACAAAAGGTGTTCCGCCATTCAATGAGCCTATTCCACGTAGGGTAATGTCTCCTTCAGCTCCAGGTTGATAACCGTTTCTGTCAAGGTCGAAATTTATTCCAACAGCTGATCCTTCCAGCAACATGGAGACATTTGAGTTACTCCTGTTCTTTAGTGCCTTATTTGATATCACATCTACGGCACCGGTAAGGTTCACTTTTTCCTGGGTTCCATACCCTACAACAACCAATTCATCTAGTGCAGTGACGTCCGGAGACATTTCGATGTTGATTACTTCATCACTACCTACTGTAACTTCCTTAGTAACCAGGCCAACAGAACTAAATATTAATACGGTCTGTCCACCGGGGACACTTAATGAATATCTTCCATCAATGTCTGTAACAGTACCACTAGCGGCTCCCTTAATTACCACATTCACTCCTGGAATCCCTGCTCCATCTTCTGAAGAGGTAACACGGCCAGAGACATTAATATCTTCAATTTCCACAATAACAGTGGGCGATTTATTTTCGTCCGGACTACTAATCACATTGATGTTTTTGTTAATCTGCCTGAAATTCAGCTTTGCTTCATTGGAAATGACTACCAATGCATCTTCTACGGTCCCACTAGACCTTGAAATACTTATTTTTTTTCTTAGTTTTCTCAGTATTCGCTGATCATAATTGAAAACAAAATCAGTTTTCGATTCGATGTAGGAGAGTGCATCTTTGACAGACGCATCCTGAAGATTAAGTTCAATATTCACCTCCTTGATACTCTGACTTTTTTGAGCATCCAAATCCCCCGCCGTCAATACACTTAAGGATAGAGTCAGTATGAATACTATGAGCGAATATTTCATTAACGCTATTAGTAAAGGTTTTAATTTCATAACTTTGAATGTTTACATTTTAAAATAATTGTAATCGCATAGCTCTCCTTATCACCTGTCAAAATGCATAAGGAGAGTTTTTTTATTTTATCATCTAATATTTCATAGGCACTTTCGTTTATTTTTTATCTAAATCGAATTGTCACTTTTTTACCTTCAATGTCAAAATCAATTGATTCATTGTAAGCTATGCTCTTGAGCACAAGCTCAAGACTCTCATTATCGTGTCTTGCTTTGTATTGCCAATCAGTCCCGGGATAATTCTGTAATTGTATATCCACATTGTACCAGCGTTCAAGTGTCTCAACAACCTCACTTACAGAAGCATTATCAAAGGCTAATATTCCATCCTTCCAACCAAATTCAAGTACCGGATCGAAGGTGGACACCTCGCCAAAGGCATTGTTTTTATTATTGTAATTGATACTTTGTCCAGGTAAGAGGAAAACTGATTCATTAGTATCGGGATTACCACGATGGCCTTCCAACTCTACTTTTCCAGAAGAAAGAGATACCACCGTATTATCCATTTCTTCAAAGGCTCGTACATTGAAAGAAGTACCCAGAACCCGTACATTAATCGACCCAGTTCGTACAATAAATGGTTTACTTTTATCATGGCTCACTTCAAAAAATGCTTCTCCTTTTAGTTCCACAATTCTTAGGCTATCGGAAAACCTTTGTGGGTAAGTAATCGAACTCTCAGCGTTTAAATAAATTGTAGATCCGTCTGATAGATGAATGGTAGACTTCCTTCCCTTTACATTGGTTTTTTCAATTTGATTTGAAGAGGTCTCTTCAGATAATTCAACCTCAAATGCATATTCCTTAACAATAATCCCTATCAGGCAAAACAGAAGGATAGTAGCTGCATACTTATAGAATACCCTGGTACGGGTAAACGGGGAATGTTTAACAGGTTTATCGCTAGCAATGATCTTTTTTGAAATGTGGGAAAGATCCTCGGACTCCAATTCATCAACGGAATATGCTTCCTCCAATTCGTCAGAAACAATTTTTTCTAATTGAGCATCATAATCTTCGGATTGTACCCATTTCAGAATTTCCAGCTCATCCTTCAAATTGGCCTTCCTGTGAATAAATTTCCGAATGTTATCTCCTTTTATCTTCAAAGCTCTTAGGGTTATCTTTTATTTAGGTTTTTGTCTATCTACAGTTAATACAATTAACTTGACGTAGATACTCAACCCTTCTACAAAAAATAGTTTCTCTAAGTACAGGGTAGGCATTCATTACTTTGACTTTTGAGCCAGATGATGCCTTATTTCCTTAAGTGCCTGATTAATATGATTTTCTACAGTCCTTACCGAAATGCCTAACTTTTCAGCGATTTCGTTGGCTGTCAAACCTTCCTGTCGGCTCAATCTGTAGACTTCCTGCCTTTTGTCTGGAAGCATCGAAATTTTTTCCTCCAGGATGCTTTGAAGCTCTCTAAACAATACCTGATTCTCTGTGATGTAGTTGAATTTAGAGTGGACGTGGTATTTGTAGCTCAAATAGGTGGTCTCATATATCCGCTTTTTAGCGATATTAATAACCATATTTTTAGCAATCTTGATGATATATGGGGTGAATGGTAACTCGGGGTTTATTCTTATCCTATGCTTCCAGACCTTTGAAAATACCTCTTGTACCACATCTTCTGCATCCGTACGAGAAGTTGTGAATTTTTGTACAACATTGAATAGTTGTGTAGAGTATCTCTCAAAGATTTTTTCAAATGCCTTCTCATCTCCCTTTCTTATTGCTTTCAGCAATTTTAAATCTGCGTCAAAGTTTCTCAAATTAGATCTGTTTAGATAAAACCATTCCTTAAACTATTTTCCGACTTACAGGATCCCACGTCACTCTACGGCCCTCGGTGTAGGATTTTTTGGCCATTTGAATAGTAATCGCTTCGTCGAAAGCATTATTGAGTCCACAACTCACCTTACCTCCGTTGCGTATCACATCCAGCCATTCTCTTAGATGAAGGTGTGTGACATCCTGAGATTTTCCATTCACTTTCACCTCTGTCAATCCCCTGTCTATATAGTATTTTTCTGTTGCTGAGGATACTCCATCAACGTCTCTTTGGCCCCCCGCCGTAACAAAGGGTTTACTTGAATCAATCAGTTTATTATCGAGCACATCTTTGTATCGCTCTGAATTTCCATCTGCGGTTATTTCTATGCTGCCGCCAATCTCCATGCTGGCATCACGGCCCATAATCACTCTTCCACGGTTGCGGCTATTGGCCAGTGTAGCACTGTAAACAAGGCTCATTCCTTTATCAGGGTATTCAAATACCGCATGCATAAGATCAGGAATTTCCCTACCGTCATCGAAGTAATAGATCCCTCCGGAGCACATACATGAATGGGGTATTCCCAGGTCGAGTATACCATTGACTGCATCATATTCATGAGAGAACAACTGCCCTAAAAGCCCATTGGCATAATCCCAGTACTTTGTCCAATTATAATACCTGTCAGTGCTAAATGGTACTTCGGGACGATCACCTAACCACCTGTTCCAATCGATGCTCTTTAAGTCACCTGGCTTGGGACTGCCGTCCCTGTTCACGTGGCGAACCCAGGCCCCGCTTGAGGTATTCCTGTTGGTGGTGACTTCAACCAAATTCACCGCACCCAATACGCCCTGATTGACCAATTTAGCAGCATAGGGATAGATAGGATTGTGCCTAATCTGGTGCCCAAGTTGATAGACAAGTTTTGTGTCTTTAATGGCTTCATATAGATGATAGGCTTCGGCTTCAGTTCTGGTGGGTGCTTTTTCACAATACACATGCTTCCCTGCATTGATAGCATCAATGGTCATTTGGACATGGTGATGATCTGGTGTGGCGATGATCACAGCATCTATATCATCACTAGCAAGCAGGTCCCGGTAGTCTCGATACCTTTTTGCTTTTGGTAAGTTCTTTTCACCACTTACTGCCTTAACACTATGGCCGGCAGCATCCAAAGCCATTTCGGCCCTGTCATCAAAAACATCGCATACTCCGGTCACCACTACATTGAGGTCTGCATAATCCATCCAGGCTTCCATTTGCTCAGCATTCATGCCTTTGATTCTTTCCTTGGGTGCAAACCCCGTACGGAAAAGCAACGTCTTTCCCCGGGTACCTGCTCCGATAATGCCTAATCGAATCAGTTGTGCGGAGTTTTTTTTGAGATCACCAGAAAAATCCATTTTTTGGTCTATTCCCAATTCTTTTAGAATATCTACGGGTTCCTTTTGATCGGACAACTCTCTTCTAAAAAATTCATAACCAAACAGACCCAGTACTGGGAATGATGCCATTCCTTTAAGGAGTGTTCTTCGGTCAAAATCTTTAAATTTCATCATCATCTAAATTGTTATCTTACTAAAAAACCCAACCCTAGAATGCCAGCTTTCCGGTCCTCCTTCTTCGCAAAAGGTCGAGTCCGAAGTGTTCTCCTGCAGAGAAAAGTGACAGTATTAAAAGAGCTGCTACTTCAATCAAATTTTTATTGACGATCATGTAGCTACCTTCTGTTGTACTCGCATAATCAAGACCCATGAATGGCGGCATACACACATAATAGAGCATCAGCAAAACCACCCCTGAAATGGCAGCAATGCGAGTAAATACACCTATGAATAATGCAAGGCCAATCAATACCAAACCCCATTGATTAAGTAGATCGACAATCCCCAAAAGGGCAGAATTATTGGCTATCATCAAGAAAAAGTCTGAAAAAATCCATTTTGAACCTTTTAAAAACCCATGGGCTGTCCATGATGGGTCCATAACTTTGATGAGGCCTTCAAATAGTAAGTGCCAACCTATGAATATTCTTAAAAGGAAAAGAGAAAATGATCGTGCAACAGATCCATCCATATCAATATTTTTCATTTCAATAAAAATCAGACAATTGTTTTCCTTGCAGTAAATGCAACACATTGCTACTCCTTATCAAAAATTTAATTGTAGCATAATCCTCAATTGATCTATCAATAAAATTATGTATTCACTGATTCTATAAATAGTAGGAATCATTAGAAATATGATACATTAAATCACATTTTAAGAGAAGGAATGAAAAAGAACAGCCACTTTAATATTAGATTAATATTATGAGAAAAATACAATGGTAGGCAACTCAACAATTATCGGCTGTAAAGGAAAAAGGATCAATCCCATTGATCAAAAACCTTACTGGCTGTCTTCTGATAGATGTTTTTTAAAACTTTAGGAGAAAGTCCTAATCCATAATATGGCCACCACACTCTCCCAGTAATAAATTCATCATTGGTTTCTAATAACTGCCACCAGGCCCGGTACATTTTTGGTTCACGTCCCATGTCAGATCCATACATGATCCTTTTTTGATACTTTTCAATGAAAGCAAATGCAGCTCTCGGAGTTCTCCCTATTTCATAGTCTCTTGCAGATATGTCCAAATATAGATTAGGATAACGCTCCATGACGCCTCCTAGACGAGTCAGGTCATTTCCGAGATTAGCCATGTGACATGCGATAAAATTGGTCCGTGGATGAGCTTCCAGTATTGCTTCAAATACACCAATCAATTCATCATAAGGAAGAATATCTTTTCCATGCAGGTTAAAATGCTGATAATCTGGGGTCCTTTCCTGGTAAATATCGAGGGGTTGCCAGGCTGAAGGGTGATCAGCAATATGAAAATTTACGGGAATACCAAGTTTCCCACATTGTTCCCAGAAATCAAAAAACCTTGGGTCATTAGGGTGAACCGGGTTATCCATAGTTCTATTGATTCCTGCACCCTTATCTGTAATTTCACCTACACCTCGCGCACCCATTTCATAGCATGCAATCAGTTCCTGCACGATCCTTTGTGAATAACCTGGTTCATCAAGTCCATCATAACTTATTCCACAAAAGAGTATAAATCTATCAGGGTAAGGTTCGAGGTATAGTTTAGCCAATATACCAAATTCCTCACCAATTGTATGGGTCAGCACAATGCTTTTTTTAATACCCACCTCATCCATCGTTCTTACCCATTCATCCACCTCATCCGGAGTTCTTGCCAGAACATGTGCATGTACGTCAATTACAGGATATTTTGCCTTTTGTATTGTTGTCTCTTCAATTACCAGAGAGTTTTGCGGAGCATACTCGCTCAATAATATTGAATCCATTGGTCCTGGTTTTGAAGAGACACCCGGTCCCCCCCACTTCCCATATTTTGCTTCTCTCCATGCTTCTGAAGACCTGATCCCTGGACCTGATGTTGCTTGTGAATTTGAATAAAACCAAACCAATAAAAGCAACCAACGTAAAGATACTCTCATGCTAAATCGTATTTGTATTATCTGACCCATTCCTGAATTAGACGATGACCATCTGGTTGTTGACCAGAAACAATCCTGAGGTTTTCCAGGGCATCTGACTTCTTGTAGTGATTTTGTACCACGGCTAATTCACTATTCGTGGTTTCACTACTCAGGTAGCCGCCAGCACCCTCTGTAGGACCAATAATCATCAGCTTTCTAGGGGCTAGAGAAGCAGCTAAATCTGGTAAGTCATAATGCTTAATTGCCCCCGGCACTGCGCTCAAATAAAAATCATGATTGTAGTATTCGCTGGCTACTATTGAACGATAAGAAATATATGGTTCCGAAAGAATCACCGTACTGATAGAAGAATCGTAGGCTGCAGCATGTAAAAGCACAGGTGACAACTCCTTATGGGCTATTCCCGTTATTTCAGTGATCTGTTCATGTTCTTTTAAAAATAATGTCAGTCTGGTAAGATCACTAGTCCAGGTTCCAGTGAGACTTTCTCCCACAGACATGGTCAAATACCACAAAGTATTTGTCAGTTTGTTATTCAATCCCATTTCTCCATATCCTATCATGTCCGGTACAAGAACCATATTGCCCTGCATTACCAGTTTTTCCAGTTCACCTCCAGTAGCTACACTGCTTGTTTTTCTTTGAGGATCAAGATATATGATCGCTTTTCCAGTTGCTTTCTCAGGCCTATACAGTAGAAACGGTATCACATAATCTCCTACTCCTTTGATAAAGTGATTTTCCAGGGTATATCCATTGTGTTGTCTACCTCCTGAATAAACTGGGTCAAGGTTTGATTCAGGTTCCTGATAGCCTGATATTTTCTTTGAAGTTTCCACGATTGCCTGAAGAGATTTTGTGTCATGATGACTGATTTTTTTTGATACATTGATTTGATAGGCTGTCTCTTCGGCAATCAGATCAAACACGTTTTTACCATCATAATCTGTAGATATTTGCCCGGTCTTTGTCACCTGAAGATCAGTCCCTGTGAGAAACTCCACTTCCATATCCGAAGCATCCCCGGGGTTGTCTAAGTGTTTTTGAAAAAACGCATAGAGGGCTTCTCTATTTTTTCTTGTATAAGTATGATTGTCGTTATCCTCTACAAAACCAAAATCACTGCTTCGATCATTTGCCTGATAAATGCGGGAAACCTCTTGGACAGTCTCTCGAGCGCCCTGGATACTGAAGAAATCTCTACTGGTGGCCATTACTAATGCTGGCCTAGGTGCCCGAACGGCTAGCAAATCACCATGGTCAATCCCATGTAATATGCCCTGATAAAAATTTTGCTCTGCATCCTGAAGTCCGATGCTTTGAATAAGTCTTTTGTGACTCGTGATATAATTGGAAGGGGCGGCAGCTTGAACTCTGTTATCAAACGCCGAAATATATGCAGTCTGGGTCCCGCCACCAGAATGACCGGCAACACCCAGCCTTGTGGCATCTACCTCTTCCCTGGACACCAGGAAGTCAATGGCTCTGATACCATCCCAAATCACATACTTTGCAAATGATCCACCCAGAATAAAGGCCTGATTTCCAACATGAAAATGTTCTTGTACCGATCCACCTATTTTTGACTTACCTGTACCTTCATCAAAATACTGGAGTCGTTCTCCCTGACCTGTTGGGTCGTATGTATAGACCACAAATCCCTTTTTGACGAGATTTATGATCACTTGCTGATAGAGCTCATCTCTAAATGCTATATCGGTGTGACCATTAACAAATAAAATGGTTGGTGCCTTTTGTTCAAGTCCATCAGGGATAAACATTGCTGATGTAATATGGAAATCGGGCACGGATTCAAAAACGATATATTCGATTCGGTATCCATCCTTTTGAACTGTGCGTAGAACTTGTGCATTTAAGGGTGTTTTATCAGGGAATGGACCAACTAGCTTGTGCAGCTTCTCTTTTACACTCGCTTGCCTTTCCTTCCAGCCATCCAGGGTACTGATATCAGCAATCTCTTCAGCTCTTTGTTCTAAAAATCCAAATGCCTTTTCTGCAAAATGATTGTAAAGATTGTCGGGCTGATGGTTGAAGTACTTCCAGCGGTTATGCACTTGGGACCCATTGACCACATAATTGGATTTGTCAATGGTATTTTTTTGACTAGAAGGGTTCTCCCCTGAAGAACATGAAGCACTAAAGAGAATAATGATTGAATAAATTATGTAGCTAACCCCTCGCAAATCTTTGATCATTTAAGATTACTTCGTCTTCTGTTTCTTGTTACAAAAGTCCCGTAGTTCCGCCTTCATTAATAGACAGATCCATACCTGGCTTATTGGTCTTCCATGAATTATCGGTAAAGTCTGGAACTTTCACAGATGCTCCCTCTCGATCAACAGACCATTCACTCAACGGTGTAATAGAACTCCATAAAGCAGCATCGTATACACTCTTATCCAATGGAAGTCCATTTCTTAAGCAATCAATCAAACGCCAGTCACTTGCTGTTACCCTTTCATAGGACCTTCCCTTGCTTACCTTTTCTGCCGTTTGAACCCTATCTTTAAATTTTTTAGTGATCTCGGGCTTGTTGGCTTTTACCAATGAATCAAACTCTTCAGCATTCATCCAATCATGACCCATGGCAATTGCCGGATAAGGGTATTGACAAAACATGCCCTTAGTCCCACTGATCATATTGAATCGAACATTAGGTCTTGGTGAGCTGATATCATGCTGCAACATGATGGTCTTGCCCAGTTTGGTCCGGATGATGGTTGTATTCATATTGCCTCTAAAATCAAGACCCACATAAGGTTTGTAATATTCATCCATTTCAGCAAGCTCAGCCATTTTGTGCTTCATGGTGAAATCGTCACCAGAAACTGAAACGAGGTAGTCCATTGAGTCTCCAGAGTTGATGCCCATTATTTGAGCTACGGGTCCTAAACCATGGATTGGATAGAGATTGCCATTTCGGTTTACATTTTCCTTCAATCTCCAGGGCCTGTATCCAAACCAATCATTATTTTGTTTGTCTCGCACCCATCTTGTTTGTGTATCAGATACTCTGTCATGAATGTAGGCTCCTTCTCCATGGATAACCTCTCCAAAAAAACCATTTCTCGCCAGATTCAATACCACCGCAGATATCCCATCAGAACAATCACTTCCTTCCATGTAGCAATGTTTTTTTGTCCGCTCAGAGGTCTCAACTACCTGCCAGCAGTCATCAATTGTAATACCAACAGGAAGCTCTGTAAATGCGTGCTTGTCATTTTCCATAGCATAGACTACAATAGGTGTATGAAGGCCCCAGGGAGTGGCCGTATATATCAAGTCTATGTCTTCGCGTTCGCACACTCTTTTCCAATCATCCTTACGTGTATAACCCTGCGGGTCGTACTGAGGAAACTCTTTTTTAATAGATTTAATGGATTCGTTGACTCTCTCAGGCGCAATGTCACAGATGGCTTTGATGTCTACCCCTTCGATACCAGCTAGCCGACGAAGGGTACCTGATCCACGACTGCCCACACCAATGATCCCAATTCTCACTGTATCCAGCTTTGGTGCTGCATAGCCATTCATATTGAACCTTTGGCCCGACACACGTGAAAACTGTGGGCAATTTGCTTGAGATTGTCCCACTCCTGCCATCAAAGCCGTTCCTGCTACGCTAGCTCGCCTTAAAAAATCTCTTCTGTTGTTTTTCATTGATTTAAGTTTCACACTCGTTAATAATGACTAGCTTCCTTTAAGTAAGTTTTTCGGAAAAGCCATTATTCAAATATGAATTGAGAATTTTCTACTTTCTATTATTATATACAATCGAAATATAACTTCTACTTAATCAAGCTTTAGTGATTACTCGTCAACCCATTAGCTTTGCATCAAAAAAACATTGATCCCTGTAGGAAAATATAGCGAACTGGAAATTGTGAGGTCCACAGATAATGGACTCTATCTGAAAGATGCCTTCAACGAGGAAGTCTTGTTGCCCAATAAGTATTGCCCCACCAAATACACGTACGGAGATAAATTAAAAGTATTTGTGTATTTGGACCATGAAGCCCGCAAAGTTGCTACTACACTCACTCCAAGGATCCTGCTCAATGAATTTGCTTCTTTGAAAGTAAAATCGGCTTCAGATATTGGGGCGTTTATGGACTGGGGGATGGAAAAAGACCTATTGGTGCCTTTCCGGGAGCAAGCTGTGCCCATGGAAGAAGGTGAAAGCTATGTAGTACAACTCTCCCTGGATCATAAAACGAGCCGACTGTACGCCAGCAGTAAAATCGAAAACAGGTTTGAGGAAGGACGTCCACCATTCAGTCCTGGCCAGGAGGTCGAAGTATTGGTTTACCGGGAAACGGAGCTTGGGTACCCTGTTGTTGTCAACAGTCTTTATGGAGGAATGGTATTCAGGAATGAAGTTTTTAAACCCGTTAAAGTCGGAGATCAGCTCAAAGGATTTGTGAAAAAAGTCCGGGAAGACAATAAGGTAGACATATCGCTTCAGCCAATTGGTTATACCAATTTCAATGACCCAAATGCAGAGATGGTCTATCAGAAGCTGATCGAAAGCGATGGAACGCTGAAGCTTGGCGATAAAAGTGATGCTGAGGACATTTATAAGACATTCGGCATCAGCAAGAAAGCATATAAAAAAGCCATCGGAGCATTGTACAAACAGAAAAAGATCCTGATCAAACCTGATGGGATTACTCTAAGCCGCAAAAAATGAAAGTTGCTGTAATCGGAGGCGGTGCTGCTGGTTTCTTTGCTGCCATCTCAGCAAAAACCCATCATCCGGAAGCTGCTGTCACCATTTTTGAGAAAACGAGTAAAGTGCTGGCCAAGGTCAAGGTCTCCGGGGGTGGCCGATGCAATGTCACCAATGGGTGTACCTCCATCGCAGAGCTTTGCAAAGCCTACCCAAGAGGGGGAAATAAGCTCAAGAAGGTCTTTAGAGAGTTCAATACCACCAATACAATCGATTGGTTTCAATCCAGAGGGGTTCCCTTAAAAGAGGAAGCAGATGGTCGGGTATTCCCGGTATCCAATAACTCCCAAAGTATTATTGACTGCCTGACCAAAGAAGTGAGGAAGCTCAAAATCAGGGTAGAGTTACAGCAACCTGTGCTTTCCATACAGCCTAATGCTGAGCAAATTTCATTGGAGTTTTCAACAGGTCGGCAAAAGTTTGCTAAGGTGATTATATCAACAGGAGGCTCTCCCAAAATAGATGGGCTTACCTGGGTGCAGGAACTGGGTTATCATATCGAGCCACCGATTCCATCCCTTTTCACATTCAATCTGCCTAAAGATCCTGTGACCCAACTGATGGGTGTTGTTGCACCGAATGCAATCGTTTCACTCCAGGGAAGTAAACTCAAAACAAATGGTCCTTTGCTGATTACTCACTGGGGTATGAGTGGTCCTGCCATTCTAAAACTTTCTGCATTTGCTGCAAGGGAACTACACGAACGAAACTATGCTTTCTCCTTTCAGGTAAACTGGGCGGGGGAAGCTAACCAGGAAAAGGTTTATCACCTGCTTGAAGAAGTGAGTAAATCGCATCCTCAAAAGGCAGTGAGTAATTACAAACTATTTGATTTGCCTGAGCGACTTTGGTTGTACCTACTCGATAAAGCAGACCTACCCGCTGCCAAGCCCTGGGGTGAATTGGGAAAAAAGGGCATTCATAAATTAACCAGCATTCTGACCAATGATATCTACACGGCTAAAGGCAAAACCACCTTCAAGGAAGAGTTTGTGACCTGCGGAGGCGTGAGCCTGGATGGTGTGGATCTGAATACGATGCAAAGCAAAGTGGTTCAGGGTTTGTATTTCGCCGGTGAAGTGCTAGACATTGATGCCATAACAGGGGGATATAATTTCCAGGCAGCGTGGAGTACAGGATTTATTGCGGGGAGATTGGGTGGGTAGAAATAGACCCATGGAGGTGGAGAGATGTCATTTAAATATAGTATATAATCCATGCTATGATTAAAAATACAGTGTCAACAATAAATTTATTAATAACTTTATTGTTATTGTTAGAGAGAATGTAAATCCTGGGTATATGGGACAAGTAATTAAGGTATCTGGAAAAGAAAAACCTACTGCAATTTCCAAAGCACTAGAGAAAATCAGAAAATCAAAAAAAAAGAAAAAGTCAATCTCTGAATTCTACGGCGCATTACCTCTTGCCTTTGAAGATGGATTGACATACCAACAGAAGCTTCGTAATGAGTGGGAATAGGTCTCTTGCTGATACAAATGCTTTCATCTATTTACTACGTAAGCACCCTGCAGTAAAACCCTTAATTGATACTGTCTGGGGTTATTCATTTATTACCAAAATAGAACTATTAGGTAAACCAGGAATTACTCAAAAAGAAATTGAAACAGTCAAACAGATGCTTGACACCTGTTTTATTGTACCACATTCTGACGCAATCAACGAATTAGCTATTGAATTGAAGCAAGATTATCATCTTAAAATTCCAGATGCCATCATTGCTGCTACAGCTTTATACAGTGACATACCATTAATTACTGCTGACAAAGACTTCACCAAGATCAAGGAACTGGATATTATTTTAATCGAATTATAAACAAATATCGCAAGGTATCACTACCCCTTCTTCCGCTTCTCAAACCTTTCGTAAAGTGCCGGCGTTTCTTCGGCCAGGTATTCAAGAAAGTCAATCAGGTCACTGATGCTTTGATTGTATTCTTTTGTCTCCGAGGGTCTGTGTTCCAACACCTCTTTGTGAATGGCGGCAAGCTGCTTTAGCTTGGTGACCTGCTCCAGAAAGTTTTCTCTCCAGCCTATGATCTTGCTATAAAAGTAACGTTTCCGGTCTCCAATCCTGGTTTTATAATCAATGCGATTAACCAACAGCAGGTGATTGATTGCCTGACTGGTCGCTCCCTTACTCAGGTTCAGGGTTTCCATGATCTGTTCAAAATTCAACTCTGGGTCATCACTCACCGTCAGTAAGGCAAGTACTTTAGCCATAGCCGGTTGTAGCCCCATCTTTTCATTGACTACTGCAAGTTTTTCTAGCAGGGTGATTTGCTCCTCTCTAAGTTGTACTTTCTCGTCTGTCATTGTCTCACCTTCTGTATTGGATAGATCATTTTGGTTTTTTGGGATCATAAAGTAATGAAATTTTTAAGTATGATTAATCATGTCCATCCAATTCAATTTGTCTAATAAGAATGAGCCATCGGTAAATCCCGACGGCTCATCTTTCTATTAGCCCAAACTTTCTACAAGTTCCGGTTTCTTATTTTTCCGCTTATTGATCTGTTTCAGGATCACATGGGTGGTTTTCTCCTGGAATTTATCAGCGATGTAATAAATCACCGGTACGATAACCAGGGTAAGGAATGTTGAGCTCGTAAGCCCTCCGATAATCGCCCAGGCCAGGCCATTCTTCCAGGCTGCTCCCGCTCCTGAAGCCAGTGCGATCGGCAACATACCAATGATCATCGCTATAGACGTCATCAATACCGGACGCATCCGCACTTTTACAGATTCCATTAATGCTTCACGAGTCTTTAGACCATCTGCTTTCAACTGGTTGGCAAAGTCGACTACCAAAATCGCATTTTTGGCAACCAATCCCACTAGCATGATAATACCTAACAAGGTAAAAATGCTCAGAGAAGTATTGGAAAGCGCAAGCGCCATCAAGGCCCCGATGATGGCTAATGGAATAGAGAACAATACCACCAAAGGGTAAATGAAGTTGTCATACAATGCCACCATGATCAGGTAAACCAGGAAAATGGATGCCAGGAAGGCCAGACCAAGGCTCCCAAATGCCTCTGACTGGTTTTTGGCATCTCCACCAAACTGGTAAGTGATGCCTTGTGGCAGTTCCATTGACGCCAGTTTTTGACCAATGTCTGCAGTCACCGTTCCTACAGGTCTTCCCAGCACCTGTGATTGAACAGAAATCGAAGTGATCCTGTTTTTACGCTCCAACCGGGATGGTCCTGTAGTCTGAATAACATCAGCCACCTGCTCCAGCTTCACCTTTTGCCCTAACTTATTGATCAATACGATAGAACGTATATCATCAATCTCCTTCCTGTTGAATTCATCCAGCTTGATGTTGATATCATACTCAAATTCTCCATCTCTGTACTGGGCGTCAGTATTTCCATTAAAAGCCATCTGTAGTGTGGCCCCCACCGTAGAAAGATCCAGGTTGAGTGAACTCATCTTATCCCTGTTTAGCACTACGTTGATTTCCGGGTTACCATCTTCCACAGATAATTTTTCCTCCATTGTTCCGTCAATCTGCTTCACCTCAGCCAGCACTTCGTTTGCCGCAGCCATTACACTATCGAGATTAGCACCCTTGATCACGATGTCTATCGGAGCACGGTTAGCAGTACCCAGGATACTCAAGGGCGTCGACTTGAATTTTGCTCCCGGAATATTAGCCTCAAGCGCATTTTTCATCTGAACAGCATAAATGTCACTGGACACATCCCTTTCATCCTGAGGCACCATTTTCACGTTAATCTCCGACTTGTAAGCAGTGCCAGAAGAAGTCATCCCGTCGCTGGTCTGACCAACGGTAGTGAATAAGGAGCTCACATAGTTTTGTGCATGAAGAAATTCCTCCGCTTTACGGGTAGTCAGGTTAGTTTGCTCCAGCGTGGCATCTTTGGGCATCTCTATCTGCATGATAAACTCACCCCGATCTCCCTGTGAGACAAATTCACTTCCAATGAAACCAAGGGGCACCAATGCTACAGATGCGACCAACAATACCCCGGTAATCATCAATGTTACGGTTTTATGATCTAAAGCCCAGTCCAGAATACCATTGATCCAGGTCGAAAACTGATCCAGGAGTTTTTCGAAGCCAAGGATGAAACGACCATAGAGCGTCTTACTGGTCAGCTTCTCCAGCTTCCCAAATCGGGATGACAAAAGTGGTATGATGGTATAAGACACCAGCAAACTAAGAAGTACCGAGACCACTACCACAAGAGAGAATTGTCGTAAAATATTAGCGATCAAACCATCAACCAGGGTAATAGGTAAGAAAACTACTACCAACACAAGGGTAATGGATATTACCGTCCAGTAAATCTCTTTTACTCCATCAATAGCAGCCTGAAGCCTGCTTTTTCCCATCTCCATATGTCGGTAGATATTTTCCAACACCACAATGGCATCATCCACAAGAATACCAACCACCAGCGACAGGGCCAGAAGGGTCATCAGGTTGAGTGTGAATCCCATCACGCTTACGCCTATCAGTGTAGCGATCAACGACAAAGGAACCGCAACCATTACGATCAGTGCATTTCTCATGCTATGAAGGAAAAGCAACATAACCGCAGCTACCAGGATGATAGCCAACACGAGGTCATGCATGACCCCATCAGCTGCCTCAAGCGTGTATTCAGAACTATCCTGGGCCACATCAAATTGCAGCTGATTGCCTGCATAAAGGGTCTCCAAATTTGCCAAAGAGGCCCTTACATCTTCGCTCACAGCCACAGCATTCGCGTCTGATTGCTTGACAATTTCCAAGCCAATGGCAGGCTTCAGATCTACTCGGGTAAGTTTTTCAGCTTCTTTCAGGGCATCCTGTACCTCAGCCACATCCTCCAGCCTCACCAATGTTCCATCTGATGCAGTGGTTATAACCAGGTTCTTAAGATCATCAAGTGACTTGTATTTTCCAGCCACCCGGATCAACACCTGCTGCTCATCCCCCTTTATTTTACCTGTAGGAAAATCCAGGTTTGAGCTTTGGATGATGTTGTTCACCTGCAGGATAGACAGATTATAAGCGTCCAGTTTATTTTGATCGATGTTTATGCGGATTTCACGTTCCTGACCACCAACAATTCTAATCTCTGCCACTCCTTCTACTTGAGAAAGTACCGGCTTAATCCGTTGATCAATAACAGTATAGAATTGCCCTGCATCCATCCTGGCTGTTGCTCCTAGTCTCAAAATGGGTAGATCATCCAACGAGAACTTGTTGAGTGCAGGTATCTCCGCATCATCCGGTAGTTCGTTGAGGATTGCGTTTACTTTACGCTGTGCATCCTGAAGCGCAACATCCACATCTACACTATTGCTCAATTCGATGGTGACAACTGAGACACTCTCCATAGAGGTGGTCGTAATTTCATCTACTCCCTCCAGTGAGGATAAGGCATCTTCTATCTTACGCGAAACGGAGTTTTCTACTTCACTCGGCGAAGCACCGGGATACAAAGTAGATACACTTAATACCGAAGGCGAAAACTTGGGCAACAACTCATAGTTGAGTGTGGTGTAAGCAAGCAATCCAAGAAAGGTAAGTATGGTAAACACTACCACCATCAGGCTTGGACGCTTAATCGATAATTCCGTGATGTTCATCTCTCTTAGCTTTCGATGATTGTTACTTTCGTTCCATTCTCAAGGTTGATCTGGCCACTAACCACTACCTGTTGACCCACATTGAGACCAGACTTAACTTCGATCACCTGACCTTCAATTTTGCCAATATTGATAGAAGTCAAAACTGCCTTTTGTCCGTCCACTACATAAACCTGCGGATTTTGTACACTTCCGAAAATGGCTGACCTGGGGATGGTCATGGCAATCTGGTTATGGTCCTGATCAAATATGGCGGTTCCAAACATGCCGGCTTTGAGCGTAAGCTCGCTATCATTGATGATCGCAATCTTTACCTGATAGCTCAGAGAGTTATCCGCTTTTACTCCAATAAATTTTACTTTTCCGGTGATCTCCTGATTAGGGAGCGCATCGGCCACCACATGAACAGTTTCTCCTTCCCTGGCTTGTAAAACCTGGGACTCAGTGACATTTACAACAAGCTCCAGATTTCGTGTATCTACAATGTTGAACATTTTAGTGCCCGGTGAAAGGTAAGAACCTGTCTCAATATACCGTGCATTGATAATGCCACTAATTGGTGCTTTGATGTAAGTATCCGCTATCCTAAGCTTGATGTTTTCCAGTCTGGCCTGGGCATTTTGATAATTCAACGACACATCCTCGAGCTGAGTCTGAGTGATCCCTCCGGTTTCAATCAGGTGTTCGAATCGTTCTTTATTTGTTTTGGCCTGATTGAAAGATGCCTGAATAGTTGCTAACTCATTGAGTAAGAATTTGTCATCTGTTCTGGCCAGCAATTGACCTTTGTTTACATAGCTTCCTTCTTCAACAAGGATTGAAGTGATTCTGCCAGAAATCTCAGAAGCAAAATCCAGTTCGCTTTCTGCCTGGAAATTACCCGTCGACTTAAAGCTCCCTCCAAGCTGTTCTCTTTTTACTTCATGTATCTCCACAGGAATGTATTCGTTGGTAACCGAGGCCAATTCTGCCTGTTTTGCATTGGCTTCTTTATTGCTTTTGAGAATAAAGGCAAACATTCCCAGTAAAGTCACGATGGCCACCGTATAGATGATTACTTTTTTCATTTCTAAATGCTATTAGTTATATCTTGATATATTGATTATTGCAGGAGTAACCTGATGTCTCCTTTTGATTTTAGCAGGTCAATTTCAGCCACTTTGTAACTCAAGAGGGCTGTTGCATATTCTGTTTGTGCCTGGGTCAAAGCCGTCTCGGCATTAAGCAAATCCGTGAGTGATGCCAGACCATATTGATAGGTTTCCTGGGTAACATCATAAACTTCCAGTGCCAGCTCCATATTTTCTTCCTGTGCTGTCAGCGTGGACTTACTAGTTTCCAGGCTGTTGAGAGCATTCATAAACTGAACGTCCAGGTATGTGCGTGTATCTTTCATAGAATTGACAAGCTGATGTTGTCGGACCTTGTTTTGTTGCACCTGGTACTTCTTCTTAAATCCGTCGAAGATTGGAATATTGACACTTAGGCCTATAGCTCCCACGTCATACCTGGCCACATTTGCATTGGATTCGGAAAAATTAAAATTGTCGCTATTCATGTTGTATTGATAGTTGAAGGAAAGAGATACAGTAGGGTAATACCCGGCTTTAAAACTCTTTTCTTCCAGCTTCAGCAGCGTCTCCTGCTGCCCAAGCAGCTGCAATTGTGTGTGGTTATCAATATGATTGTCCACAATCAGTGTCTGTTCTTCCAACGGACGGATCTCAGCATGCTCAAGCAGCAGCTCGTCCTCAACAGTAAGACCCATATTGTATTTCAATAGGTTAAGTTGCTGGATATAGGCAGTTTCCAACTTTTTCTGTTGCGATATCAGGTTGGTCTTGTTCACCTGGATCCTGCTTAGATCCACTTTCTTGATCAGCCCGTTTTCATATTGACTGGTAGATATCTCGAGTAACTTATTGACCTGATCCAGGTTCTTATTCACAAATTCAAGTTGGCGAGAGGTGATCAGAGCCTGATAATACAATTGGCTTACCCCTTCAATCACTTCCTCCTCGGTGAGTTTTGTATTCAACTCATAGTAGGCCGCACCAGCTTTTGCAGCTTTAAGACCAGTAAAGATCGACTGATTATAAATTTGCTGACTCAGGTTTACACCAGCCACTGCATTGTTTTGCGTACCAATCGAAACCTGCTGACCCTGAAAGATCAATACGGGTAACAAATAATTGTGTGTAAGGCTGGTACTACCGGAAATCTGAGGCAAGGCCGCACTTCTAACCTCCCTGGTATAAAGCTCCTTCTCCTGCTCGGTCAATTGAGCATTCTGTATCCTCGTATTAAACTTTAAAGCATAATCCAAAGCATCTTTCAATGAATAGCTTTGGCCATAAAGGCTGTCTTGCGCTTTGGCATAAACCCCTCCAAACAGAAGTAAAAGCGCTATAAAAATGTTCTTATTCAACTTTTCTTAAAATTTTAATGATCCAATCAAAACATCTCAACGCTGCAAAAATACAAAAGTTTCATTAAGTTCATTTTTTATTGAACTTATTATTAACTTTTAACATTTGAGTAAAGACGATAGTTTTAATCAACCAGATCGCAACCCATTACACATAAAATGATGACCAAATCAGAAATCAGAACCTTTGCCCTAAGTCAGTTCTCCAGGTATGGGCTAGAAAGTGTCAGCATGGATGATATCGCTCATGAACTTAAAATCTCCAAGAAGACCCTGTATGAACACTTCAGCAGTAAGGAACAACTGGTATTTGAAATACTGGATTGTTGTCGGGAAGATTGGGAAGCCAATTCCCTGACCATTAAAAGAAATGGTGAAAATCCGATACAAAAGGTTTTCTCATTCTATTTGCTACACTATGCTTTTATCAAAAAGGTAAGCCCTGACTTTATAAACAGATCGGGTAAGCGTTACAAGGACATTTCAAGGTTGATCAAACAGGGTAGATTCTTTTTCAGGGATACCATGCAAGCGTTCTTGACCGCTGCCAGAAAAAAGGGATTGTTGAGAAAAGGATTGAATATTCAGACTTTTTTAGAAACTGAAATCATTCTTTTTGACCATTTCATCACGCAGATCCTCCCCCATGACCCGAGGTCTTTCGAATTGTATCAATATTTTGCTTTCCCAAGGATCCTTGGTATCATCAATCCTGAAAAATATGATCCTGAACCAGATCTTTCTAATCTGCTGGAGAATTTCGATAAGGTAGGTTAGCAAACCCCACCTAATAGGAACCAGAACGAAATTTCTATATTAACAACTAATTTTAAGGGTAATACATAAACTTCTCAACATCCAATAATGCCAAACACCCTTATTCTTTTAACTACCCTATTCTTCTTTTCCTTCAGTGATCTCTTTGGCCAGTCCCGACCAGACTTCACCTCTCCGATCAAAAACCATTTTCAAAAGCTGATCTCCTCAGGAACTGACACCTATGGGGAAAAATCTACCCCTGTATGGATGTCAAGCCTGGATCCGATGACCGGCCAATATCCGGAAAACGATCAGCGACCGGATAGCATCCCTCAGCGTGTATATCTCAACCGATCGGTCAGTGCGCCTGAAGGGGCTACTCCATACTGGGACATCCCCAACCTTGTGTCAGCTCTGGAACTAAGCCGTTTGAGTGAGGACTCATCGTACCGGGAAGCTGTCTATCAATACCTGAATTTCTATCTGGAAAACTGTAAAGCAAATAATGGCATCATCCTTTGGGGCAATCACTATTACTATGACGCTTTTAAGGATCAGTGTCTGAAATTTAAGAGTTCAGAGACTCCCCAACCTGTGGACTTCAGCACAGAAACAGGAGACCTGTACGAAGCTCGGCCCTTTTCTCCAGCCTGGGACATCTTGTGGGAGATAGATCCGGTATTGACAGAAAAGCATCTTCGCGAGACTATCAAAAGGCACATCGTAGATCCTGAAACAGGAGAATTTAATCGTCACGCAGATGGGGAGCGAGGCTATGCCTTCATAGAATATGGTGGTTTGCTGTGCTATACGCTGGCCTGGCTTTACGAGAAAACCTGGGATACCTCCCTGATTGATCTGGCCGACCGGATCATCCATTACACCTTTGAGCACCGTAATAAAACTACCGGCTTACTGGAAAACAGTCCGACACAGGACCGATGGGACAAATACACAGCCACCACAGAAGTGGGTCTATGGGCTGGTTATGTATTGAAGGCCAGCCAAAAAGTACCAGAAAAATTGGGACGAAAATGGCAGACCCTTGCCTCCCGATCCATGGCCCGATGGCTGATCTATGGTTGGGATGAGAAAGTCGGTCTCTATTTTGGGGGTCTTAACATCCTTGATGGTTCACCTTATAAGCCTCAACCTGACTACCCTTATCAACCTGATAAATACTCGGACATCTTCAATCCACTTTTCCCAACACATAACTACCCCATGCAGCTTGCAGAAACAACACTGGAGATGTTTCTGCTAACAAAGAACTCCCTCTATGAGACTCATGCCCAAAACTGGTTCCGACACGTCCGGAAGCAGGTAAATGAAAGAAACCCTGATGACCTTCTTTACGCAGAAAACTATGCCCGCATCATCCATTTCTTAAAATCCTATCATACGGTATTCAAGGACCCTGAAAGTAGACAGTTGATGCAAACACTGGCTTCAGAAGCACTTGCCAATCTTTACCTGGAAGAAGCCGGCATGTTCAGAAGCCACACCGGAGAAACCCGATACGATGCTGTTGACGGAGTTGGCCTGTTAGCGCTGGTTTTACTAGAGATTGAATATGGATTTGAGTCGGTGTATGGGGAGAGTTTTTATTGAGAGGGGTTAAACAGTTATCTATCTCTTAATAATCCTATTTGAAATAACTGAACCTATTTTCACTTTATGAGTTGATATTTGTTGAAGCTTGCTATAAAGTATAAATAAATATACTTTTACACATGAATTCGAAAGAAATCATAAAGCTGATCCAGAAAGATGGATGGTATCAGGTGAGGCAAAAAGGGAGTCACATCCAATTTAAGCACCCTGAGAAAAAAGGATTGGTGACAGTCCCTTTTCCTAAATCAGATCTAGCTAAAGGAACTGTAAATTCAATTTTAAAGCAAGCAGGATTGAAGTGATTCAAAAAGTGAAGCGATGGAAAAAATCAAAGTAATTGTTGAAAAAACAGGAACGGGTTATAGCGCATACAACAACTCCTACCCAGGCGTTGTCAGCGCAGCTAGGAGCTGGGATGAATTGAAAAGACAATATGATGAGGCTATAGAGCTCCACTTTGAAGGAATGGCAGAGGAAGGGGAAAATATTCCCGAGAATTATAAGTTGGAATTTGTATTAGATCTGGAACAATTTTTTGACTTCTATGACATATTCAATGTATCTGCTTTGGCCGGCAGGATAGGAATGAACCCTACCCAATTACACCAATATAAGGATGGTCATAAGCAGCCAAGTGAAAAAACTTCATTAAAGATTCTGAATGGGATTCATACACTTGCTGAGGACTTACTATCCGTGAGGTGAACAGTGATCTTGATCTTGTATTTCCACCTCACTCCCCTCCATCGCTGATCACTTTCCTGTGATTAAAGATCCCAACGATTCTTTTATCATAATCTTTGCTCAAAATATCCTTTTCATTGAACCGGGTCATTAAAATATGCTGCTCCCGGGTCCTGTTGAAATCATAGGTAATGACGATATCTCCATTCTCCATTTGCTGACCATCAGGATAGGAAACCCCCAGGCGACCATCGATCAGCAATCCTTTGGACCAGGTCCTGCCATCATCCTGCGAAAGAAATGCCATCAGGTGTGAACGCTTAGTCTGAATATCTACAGGCCCGTGCTTCACCAGCAAAAGATTTCCCGATTGCAGCCTCCGGATGAAAAATCTGGCACTGGGATGTTTAATTGCTGAAGGCTTTAGCGGCTCCCAGGTTGCTCCTTTATCAGACGAGTAGCTCTCACCTATGCCATACTTCGTTCGCACGAGCATCCAGAGCCTGCCATCCTTCTTCTCTATGATCATGTGTTCGTCGAAGGCCCGATCAGCCTCCGGTACATGCACAGCACCTTTTAGCTTCCAGGTCTTGCCTTTATTCGTGGAAACAATCACACGGGCGCTGTTATCCGTTTTTCTCCAGGTAGAAGCTGGCAACACCCACTCACCGGTAGAAAGCACGGTCGGCTTACACATCATCACTCCGTCTGTTAACCTTTCGGGCTCAGACCATTTGGCCTTTTCAATCCCTGAGTCGTTTGTGGTCAGACTCCATACACCTGCTACTGTTCCATCGTGACCGATTGTCTGTGCCCAAAAGAGCCAGAGTTCTCCGGTAGGATCTACCCACAGCTCCGGGTCATATGCCCGCACAGGACCATCACCATCCGGATCTACTACAAGCACTTCTTCCCAGGTCTCCCCCTGATCACCACTTGTGGCCAGCACCACATAATTGTTTTCATCTTCCGAAGCTGTAACACCTGTATACCAGGTAGCCCACAATCGACCGTTTTTGCCAATTGCCAGGCTGGGGATTCCGGTGAATTTCCGTTTTAGTATGGAGTGAGTCGTTGGTATTTCTTCTGCTGTATATACTGTAGCAGGTTGTAAGAAACTGTAATCCTGGGCAGATGACGATAGTACCGTAATAAGCAGGCTTAAAGTGATGATTGAAAATCTGTAAAAATTCACTATTGGGGTGTTTAGGTTAAAAGTCGGTATTCGCAAGAATAAGTTATTTTAATGAGATTGTTCTTTCGCCTTTAGCCGAATTGATCCTCAATATGCATTTGTTCCAAAATGTCTATATTGATTTTGGTTTTCAAAACAACGGGATGAAGCTCAAAATGCACCTCTTCTTCTGCTTAAGCTTATCAGTATTTCTGGCCTCAGGTCAAAAGAAATCAAACGTACCCTCATGCTTCCTCTTTGAGGAGTTTGTAGAGGGAATGATCTTGTTGAAGGATGGTCAGCGTAAAAAGATGTATGTCAACTATAACAAATCCACCGAGGAGCTGCTCGTTGCTTCCGGCCCTATTATCATGGGAATCAATAACACGGAAAATGAACTATTGGATACTGCATATATCAATGATCGTAAATTCATTCGCCTGGACAACAAATTCCTGGAGCTGACTTACCACTCAAAAGCCACTGCCTTGCTGGTTCAGTATAAGTGCAAGATCATTTACTCCTCATCCTTGAAATATCTGCCGGTTGGTTTTCGACGGGATAGTCCACAAATGACTATTTATAAAACCAAAGATTCGGATCAATTCATTGTAGATGAATACAACATCTACTGGATCAAAAAGGATGACATTTTACATGAAGTCACCACACAGTATGACTTTAGAAAGATATTTATCGATCAGAAAAAGCAACTCAGGAAGTATCTCAATAAGCAGGAGGTTGATTTCAATGATACCAGGCAGGTAGCAGCCCTGGTCAGGTATTTGGATGAGGAACCTGAAAGAAACTGATCTATTTTCAAGTCACTTGATCTTCCGGCACTCCTCGTAACAAATGTTACCAACTACCACCTCCGGACAACGTTTTTCCTTAATAGGAACAATACATTTTAGCCATGAAAATATTACTTGTTTTGCTGCTAAGTGTCGCCATGATGGGGACAGCGTGTAACGATCCGGGCACCGAAATCCATTCAGGTGACCTTACTCTGAATCAAATTATGGGGCTTACTCCAGAACCACTTAATGAGGGTGAGATAGCTGCATTACTATTTATGCGAGAGGAAGAAAAACTGGCCCGGGATGTCTACACATATCTTTATGATAGCTGGTCTGTAAAGTCTTTTCAGAATATTTCATACAGCGAACAATCACACATGGATGCTGTTCTTGTTCTGATTGATAAATATGACTTGGATGACCCTGCCGCGGACAATATATATGGAACATTTCAAAATGGAGATCTTCAGCAGTTGTATGACGATCTGATTGATGTCGGATCTGTCAGTATTGAAGCTGCGCTTAAAGTTGGGGCAGCTATCGAAGAAATCGATATCATAGATCTGCAAAGAGAGTTGGATACTACCGTGGATAATGCAGACATTACAATTGTTTTTGAAAATCTGATGAAAGGTTCGAGAAACCACCTCCGTGCGTTTGTGGGGAATCTAAGCACTTTGGGAATTACCTATGAACCCCAGTATTTAACCCAGGAAGATTANGATATGATAATCAATTCCCCAAGAGAAGCTGGTGGATCATGGTGGTAAAAAATGCAAAAGAAAAAGGTCAGTGATTTTGGCTTGATATAGATTTTCTATTAGTTGAAGATAGTAGATTTCGGCTTCAGGAGCAGGACAACATGTATTTTATGGAGATCTCTCCAAGGTTCAATAAGTCATGACTCAGTAGTGGTCCATGATAAAAAGCATTTTATCATACATTTGACTTATCACAAATAATTACAAGTTAAAAAATGGCTAAAAATATTCAATGTGCCGAAATGCCGGTAGGTGTTGTAGGACTGGGATTGATGGGGTGCAGCATCGCGACTTGCCTTTTGATGGCAGGTCATCCGGTGGTGGCCATAGCACCCATCTATGCTGACCTGGAGCATGCGGAACCCCGGATAACGAATCACCTGCACCGAGCTTACAAGGAAGGGCTAACCGGCACTGCCCCCTCACATCAGCTTCAAAACCTCACCATCTCTACAGACTACAATCAGCTCAAGCCTTGTAAGGTTGTAGTAGAGTGCACCATCGAAGACCTGGTAATTAAGCGAAGTATCTATCAGAAAATTGAAGCGGTCATTGAAAAAGACGCCATATTGACCAGTAACACGTCGGCCATCCCCATCAGTATCTTGCAAAAGGAAACCACACACCCTGACAGGTTCTTTGGCCTTCACTGGGCAGAGCCTTCTCACACTACCCGTTTCCTGGAGATCATATGCGGGGAGCAGAGCGAGCTCTCCAAAGCGGAGCACCTTTATGACCTGGCTCATAACTGGCACAAAGAGCCTACTCTTGTCAAAAAAGACATCAGGGGGTTCATTGCCAACAGGCTTGCCTATGCCATGTACAGGGAGGCCTGCTACCTGGTAGAAAATGGCTATGCTTCCGTAGAGGATGTAGATCGTGCCTGCAGAAACAATACCGGCTACTGGATGACACTCGTCGGGGTGTTCGGCTGGATGGACCTGACGGGGGTACCTGCCTACCACACCGTGATGAAGGACCTGCTTCCCACCTTGAGCAATCAAAAGGAAGTGCCCAAACTCATTGATGATATCGTGAAGGCAGGAGGAAAAGGTCTTGCCAATGGGCATGGCTTTTATTCCTACACTGAGGAAGAAAAGAAGATGTGGGAAGAAACTTTCACCGAGTTTACCTATGNCATCCGTAGGGTTGCCTTGAAATACCCCGCTGATGTGGTGCAGCAAAGGTTGAGAAAGAAGAAAGATGGGTGATGGGCTGCCACTGCTGGTGTCCATGAGTAGCTATTGTTGGTGTTTTCACCAATGATGCTGCGAGTTCATGTTGGTGAAACCTAGCATCGAAAGGACAAAACAACAAACGAAACCGTCATTCTGAACGGAATAGGGAAATCTTAGTAGGTAAAAAGAGCTGTGCCTTTCGGACAGTTTCATAAGGTAGGAAATGTGTCATTGAAGTGAAGAATCTTGTGGATGGATGGGAGAATCTTCGATACTACTTACGAAGACTAAGATTCTTCACTACGCTACGCTTCGTTCAGAATGACGTGAAAATATTATGATCTGGGTTCGCTGGGACGGTACTCCCCGGGAGCCATCGTTAGTGTTTTCACCGACGATGCTGCGAGTTCATGTTGGTGAAACCTAACCTCCCGAACACGAGATTCCTTCGTTCCGTTTCACTTCACTCGGAATGACGGGAAAGGAATTAGTGAAAGTTTCGCTTGGACAGCTTATCAAGTGAGGGAAATAAAAAAGCACGGTCGTTTAAACCGGGCTTATTCTCTGTAGCGGGGACAGGACTCGTAGTGGAACGAACGAACCTGTGACCTAAGGGTGTCAAATGAGCTTGATTTGAGCAGAGCTAAAATAAAAAAGGCACTCTTTCAAGTGCCTTTTCTTAGTAGCGGGGACAGGACTCGAACCTGTGGCCTTCGGGTTATGAGCCCGACGAGCTACCAACTGCTCCACCCCGCGATATAACTTCCAAACACCTGGCAAACCTCATTAGTTCATGACTCCAACAAGTAAAATTTGTCTGCCCTTGTTTGAATTGGGAATGCAAAACTAATACACTCTTCGACATTCCCAAAGCCTCCCCCAACTTTATCTTCAGAAAGATCTCAAAATCGTGGCTCATTATTCTGTTGAAGTGGTTTATTTTGCCTTGTGGCAGAAAACATACCATTCAAAGCGGGCTTTGTAACGATCATGGGGAAACCCAATGTGGGGAAATCCACCCTCATGAATGCCCTCCTGGGGGAATCACTCAGCATCGCAACGCCTAAAGCACAGACCACCCGGCACCGGATCTTTGGCATTGACACCACACCGGAATACCAGCTCGTGTACTCCGACACACCGGGCACCATTAACCCGCACTACAAGCTGCAGGCTCAGATGATGAAATATGTGCATGCCTCACTTGACGATGCAGATATCATCCTGTATGTGGTGGAGCTGGGCAACAAAAACGATGAAGATGCCTGGATCAAGCTGGCCATG
>JAHCMM010000178.1 GCA_019192515.1 Cyclobacteriaceae bacterium SS2 | reverse complement strand
TATGTGTATTCAGCACCAAACGTACAGGGAGAAATTCCAAACGGAAACTCTTCCATCACCGGAAACTTCACACTGGATGAAGCGAAAGATTTGGCCAATATCCTGAAAGCTGGTGCCCTTCCTGCTCCGACAACCATCGTAGAGGATGTGGTAATCGGACCAACACTAGGAAAAGTAGCAAGAGATCAGGGGATGACATCAATTATTGCCGGTCTGGCGATTGTGATCCTGTTTATGATTGCCTACTATGCAAAAGGTGGTCTTGTCGCCAATGTGGCCCTGTTCTTCAACGTATTCTTCATTTTGGGTATCCTGGCGCAGCTCAGTGCATCGCTCACCCTACCCGGTATCGCTGGTATCGTGTTGACCATTGGTATGTCCATCGATGCCAACGTTCTTATTTTCGAGAGGATCAAAGAGGAATTGAGAAACGGTGCCGGGATTAAGCAGGCGATATCCAGTGGATATAGCAAAGCTTACAGCTCTATCATAGATGCCAACGTTACTACTTTTATCACCGGTTTGATCCTGTACACACTGGGTCAGGGTCCAGTAAAAGGTTTTGCCATCACACTGATGATCGGTATTGCCTGCTCATTCTTCAGTGCGGTATTTATCACCAGAGTCATTGTAGAATGGATGTCAAGGAAAAAAGGAGATCAAACAAACATCTCTTTTTCGAATCCTTTCTCATCGAATCTGCTATCGAACTTAAATATCAATTTCCTGGCTAATCGTAAAAAGGCTTATGCATTCAGTATTGCATTTATCCTGATTGGTATGGTGGCCTTGTTTACAAATGGCCTTACACTCGGTGTTGATTTTAAAGGTGGTAGGTCATACGTTGTTTCTTTCAACGAGGCCATCCCTCCTACTGAACTTAAAATTGGACTTACAGAGCATTTTGACAATCAGGGTACAGAAGTGAAAACTTTTGGTGCTGACAACATTGTGAAGATCACAACCAGCTACCTCATTGAGGATGTATCTGATGAGGCGGATGTCAAAGTAAAAGATGCTTTGATCAAGGGTCTCACTGAATCTGCCAATCTGACTTTTAACAGCACGGATGGAGATCCGGGTCCTGGTGAATTCATAATCTCCTCGTCATCAAAAGTTGGTGCTACCATAGCAGATGATATCAAGAATTCATCTTATGAATCTGCAGTATTCGCCTTGATCTGTATCTTCCTGTATATCTTGATCAGGTTTAGGAAATGGCAGTTCGGACTTGGAGCGATTGTAGCTCTTTTCCACGATACACTCTTTGTAATCTCAGCCTTTGCTATCGTAGGATGGTTTGGTGTAGTCTATGAAGTAGATCAGGTATTCGTTGCCGCAATCCTTACTATCATCGGTTATTCCATTAACGATACTGTGGTAGTATTTGACAGGATTCGTGAGAACCTGGGCATCAAATCTGGTTCTGAGATGGTAAAAGTGTTTAATGAATCTTTGAACGGCACCATCAGCAGAACGATGATCACATCATTGACAACCCTGATCGTGGTTATTATATTATTCCTGTTCGGTGGTGCAGTATTGAAAGGTTTCTCATTCGCATTATTGGTAGGTATTACCGTAGGTACTTATTCTTCCATTTTCATTGCGACTCCTACAGTACTGGATTTCTACCGAAAAAGAGGTGCTAAAACAGCTAAGGCAGTAAATGCCTGATGAAAATATTCAATGACAAAAAATCCACAGGTCATTCAGATCTGTGGATTTTTTTTATCCCAACTAAGTGTTCTTCTCAATTAGACTAATAAGCTGTTGTTTATTGGCCACTCCTGCCTGTCGCCAAACTGGTTTTCCTTTCTTAAAAAGCATGATGGTCGGAATACTTTGAACCTGGTACTGTCGGGCAATCCCCTGGTTTCTGTCCACATCTATCTTAATGATCCTTGCCTTGCCACCAATTGCGGTAGATACATCTTTTAGAATAGGTGCCTGCATTTTACATGGGCCACACCAATCAGCATAAAAATCCACCAATACCGGCTTATCACTGTTTATCAATTGCTTAAAATTCCCCTTCATTTCCGCTGTTTTTTAATGGGTATCTCACAAAATTTATTCCATTAAGTAAAAACCGCTAATTCCCCGATTTTTCCACTTAGTGGTATGCCATTTTGGCACACAAAAACCATTAAAAACGATCAGTTCCTGGCCCTTTAAGCAAAATTTCCATTCCAGGTATGGTCACCGACTGGACTGTGTTCCAATATCTCGAATTTCTTTTTCATGGCTTTTCATCTAATATTCTATAATTTTAGCCCGGTCAACGGTTGCTGGAATGAACGAAAATTCACCTAATTCTTTGGTTTACCTTCTGGTACTTGCCATCCTGTTTGGCTTGCTGTACCTGATGAAATTTGTAGTGCCCCATTATGAGCCTCAAGACCCAATTGACTATTCCAACATCTCCATACAATATCAGAATCCAAAGCCAGCAGCAACTACCCCACAACCAACAGACTCATCTGTGACGTCAACTCCGGATCGGGAAAAGACAGCTCCTGAACCCGCTCCGGTATCAGCAAATACGGAAAACTTCTTTAATGATTTAAGGAAAACATATCAAACCAGCGTATTGAACAGCCTACCCCCAGGCAAGCCCCGGACGGATGTCATCATCCGATACTACAAACATCCTCCGGACGGCAATAGTGTGTATAAACTGAAAGACCTGGGCTTTTATATCCACGAACGTCCGGTAGATAAGGAAATGACAGATTATGAGTCTAACTCGATCTATTATGGTGATAGTGTAAAACAGGAAGACCTCCTCATAGTTGCATATACTTTGATAAAGCAAGGCATGCCAATTAAGAGCATTAAACCCTCACTCTATCATGATGGATGGAAGTATAATGCCATTGAAATCGGGGCAGATTCAACAGTGATTGAAAAAGATGCTTTGACACTCGATCAGTTGCAGCAACTGTCCTTCTAATCAGATACTTCTGAGAATTTCGATGGTCTCTTCGGAGATTTTTCTTACCCAGGATTTGAATTCCTTAATCTCTTCTTCTGATTTATTATCCAGATTGGTGCTGAAATCACTAACCTTCTGAAAAACATCCTCCATCTCAATGGTTAGAAACGAAGGTTTGATTTTATGGACAATAGCCCGGTACTCGGTAAAATTTCTATTGTCTACGGCGTTGATAATGGTTTCTGAAAACTCTTCAAAATTGAAAATAAAAGCCTCTGAGAGTTCCTTCATAAAGTCCTCATCACCTTCAGTCACTTTTTCAAGAGCAGAGATAATATTACCCATATTTTAATTTAATTGCTGGTTGTATCACAAAAGTATTAAAACTTAATAAACTCATAAGTCATTGAATAATAGTTTGTTTTATATGATTTGAAAGGGAACTTTTTACCAGGTCTCCACCTTTAAAAACATTAAACCTGCAATCAAAATTCATGAATCAGATCCTATACATTTTCGACCCTCTATGTGGCTGGTGTTTCGGTTTTAGCCAAACAATGCTGGATTTTTCCATAAAGCATGCAGATCAATATAAATTTGTACCAATTGTAGGGGGAATGATAACCGGATCCAGAGTTGCCCCCTATGCGAGCATGGCTGAATACATCAAAGGATCTATCCCAAGACTAGAAGTGACTACTGGCACCTCTTTTGGAGAACCCTACATTCAAAATTTTCTGGAAGATGGGTCAGCAATGACCAACTCCGAACCCCCCTGCCGTGCCTTGGTTGCTTTTAGAAACATACAGCCTACCCAGGCAATGGAATTTGCTCATCGTCTGCAAACTGTGCATTTCAAGGAGGGAAAGGATTATAATGATGAATCCATATATGGTGAACTGGCCAAATCATTTGGTTTAGATCCGATAACCTTTATGGAGCAATTCCATTCCAAAGCGATTAAGCAACAGGTAGAGGAAGAATTTAGCTGGGTAAAAAAATCAGGAGTCCAGGGCTTCCCAACCGTAGTGTATAATGCCGATCAAAAATACTATTTGATCAGTCACGGCTACGCCACCAAGGAAACACTTGAGAATTCATTGCAAAGGGCCATCAGCATGGTGGCATAAAAACAGTTCTTTGTAAATATGGGGATTTGGATTAACTTAGATGTTGGCCCATACCCATGAAAAGAGTCACCGCCATATTATTACTCTGTTTGCTGATACTGTATCATGGAGGATTTTATAGTGTTTATTGGCTGATAAGCCATCAAATCGACAAACAGTGGCAGGTAATGGATATGCCTCAACAGAAGGAACTAACGAGGATATCCATCCCCATGAAAATCCCATACAAAGCGAACCAAACGCATTACAGCCAGACACAAGGAAAGATCGTACTGGGAAAACAAGTCTACAGAGCTCTCTATCAAAAATATCAAAATGACTCATTGCACATCCTGATCGTCAATGATGCACTTACCTCCCATCTTAATAATTCCATCCATGACCTGGTAAAAAATGCAACTCCAGTGGATGAAAACAAGAGCAGAACATCCATCATTTCTTTCTGCTCCAAGCATTATGATGGGCCAAAATCAGTATATGATCTTAAAAACATTTATTCCCTAATAGAAAATGACTTTAAGGACACTTATCTGATAAACCACAGTCAACCATATCTCGATATACTTTTGCAACCCCCAATTACCTAGTTCCATTTTCTCTCTATCCATTTAATGGATATTTCTTTCTAACAAAATAATTCATGTAAGCATAAACGATAGGCACCGCATGAATTCACTGCCGTAATAAAAATTATAAAACAACATGGAACATTTATACAAAAATCTAATTATTGCAATCGTATTTTTTCTCGTAGGTGCTCTGGAAGCCAACGCACAGGGTTGTATAGCCATTCGTTCAGGCTGTGGGGTAAATATTGGTGGGGGCACATTGATGCCCAAAGGAAGCTGGCAGGCAGGTACTAACCTTAGGTATTTTCACTCTTATAAGCATTTCAGAGGCAAACATGAAGAAACTCATCGCGTGCAGGAAGGCACAGAGGTCATTAATGATTCTTACTTCGTGGATCTGACTTTGTTGTATGCTCTATCAGACAGGTTTGCTGTCAATATGATTCTACCTTTTGTCTACCATGAAAGGTCCTCTATGTATGAGCACGGTGGGAACCCACCTTCCGGATTGGGTGACCGTCACAAGACGTATTCACAAGGCCTGGGAGATATCCGTGTAGGTGTCACCTATTGGATGCTGGATCCTGAGCAAAGCACAACTAATTTTTCGCTGGGTTTAGCCCTAAAAGCTCCTTCGGGAAACTATAGGGCAACATCCACTTTTTATAATCAGGGTGAAAACCGTGACCAAATCATCCAGTCAGGGGTAGACCAGTCTATTCAACCAGGAGATGGTGGGTTCGGATTGGCCATAGAATCACAGGGATTTCATGTACTCACAGATAACTTGCTTTTGAGTGGAAATCTATACTACCTCATCAATCCCAGAGAAAAATATAGCATCGAGAACCGCGGAAGAACCCGGGACTATTCGGTGGCAGATCAGTATGCCGGACGACTTGGTATCTCTTATATGACTTTGGTCCATGGCCTGGGATTATATGGAGGGTTTCGTTTCGAAGGAATACCCTCGAGTGATCTGATTGGTGGTGATGAGGGCTTTAGAAGACCCGGGTACATCGTTTCTATGGAGCCTGGATTGAGCTATAATTTCAATAACTTTTCATTGAATATTACT
>JAHCMM010000177.1 GCA_019192515.1 Cyclobacteriaceae bacterium SS2 | reverse complement strand
CTCTGCCTAGCCACTCGGCCACAGCACCATTTGAAAACAAATTTAAATTTCTTTGGAAAAGNACAAAAGCTAACGCCAGAATAGCTGCCAAAAAAACTCAACAAGTCATAAGAACGGAATAAAGCCACATTGAGTTCATCAATGTGGCTTTTATAATCAATTATTCTTTAGAATCTTCTTCTTTAGATTCTTTAGCATCGTCAGCTTTGGCTTCAGCTGCTTTCTCCTCTTTCTTAGGAGCTGCCTTTTTTGCTGCCGGCTTAGCTGCTGATTCCATTTTGTCTTTCAATGCAGAAAGAGCTTCAAGGTCACCAAGGGTAGATTTTTCACCTTCCTGGTTGATCTTGTTGAGCGTCTTGCCTTTTCCGCCACCTGTTCTTTTCTTAGGCGCTTCTACAGGCTGATCTGCTCCCTCTTTCCAGATAGAGGTATGAGAAAGTGTGATTCGCTTTTCATCTTTAGAGAAATCAAGCACTTTGAAATCAAGAGTTTCGCCTTCATTCGCAACAGTACCGTCTTCCTTAGAAAGGTTCTTGGTAGCTACCTGACCTTCAAGGCCGTAAGGAAGCTCAATCAAGGCGCCTCTTTCAGATTTAGAAATCACAGTACACTTGTGGATAGATCCTCTTGAGAATACTGTTTCGAAAGTATCCCATGGGTTCTCTTCCATGTGCTTGTGGCTAAGTGCCAGCCTTCTGTTTTCAACATCAAGCTCCATTACCACTACTTCCAGCTCTTCACCAACCTTCACAAATTCTGAAGGGTGCTTGATCTTTTTGGTCCAGCTAAGGTCTGATACGTGTACCAGTCCGTCGATACCTTCTTCCAACTCGATGAAAAGACCGAAGTTGGTCAGGTTTCTTACGATACCTTTATGCTGAGAACCTACTGCATATTTTGTCAACAGATCCTGCTTGGTCCATGGATCTTCAGTCAGTTGCTTGATACCCAGAGACATTTTTCTTTCATCTCTATCGATCGTCAATACAACTGCCTCAAGCTCATCACCTACATTCATGAAATCCTGTGGATTTCTCAGGTGCTGAGACCATGACATTTCAGAAACGTGGATCAATCCTTCTACACCAGGGATGATTTCAAGGAATGCACCGTAATCAGCTACATTCACAATCTTACCCTTCACCTTAGATCCGATCTCAATACCAGCATCCAGAGAATCCCAAGGATGTGGAGTGAGTTGCTTCATACCAAGAGAAATACGCTTCTTGTCATCATCGAAGTCAAGAACAACGACGTTGATCTTCTCATCCAGGTTCAATACTTCTTCAGGGTGATTGATTCGGCCCCAGGAAATATCAGTGATGTGTAGTAGACCGTCAACACCACCAAGGTCGATAAACACACCGAAGTTGGTCATGTTTTTGATCACACCTTCGAGTACCTGACCTTTTTCAAGGTTGTTGAGGATCTCAGTTTTTTGCTGCTCGATGTCTTTCTCGATCAATACTTTGTGAGAAACGACCACGTTGTCATTAGAGTAGTTGATTTTCACAACTTTTACCTCCATTTTCTTATTGACAAACACGTCGAAGTCCCTGATAGGCTTCACGTCGATTTGTGAACCAGGAAGGAAAGCCTCTACACCGTAGATATCTACGATCAAACCACCTTTGGTTCTTCTCTTCACCATACCGTCTATGACAAGGTCTTTGTCCAGGGCTTCCTGGATTTTCTCCCATGCGTTAACGATCTTGGCTTTTCTTCTGGATAGTACAAGCTGTCCAGCAGCGTTTTCCTGCTCTTCAACGTATACCTCAACAGTGTCGCCAGGCTTCAGATCAGGTAGATCCCTGAATTCAGAAAGGGCAACGAGTCCGTCTGATTTAAATCCAATATTTACAATAACATCCCGGTCTGTGATCCCTACTACCGTACCATTCATCACCTCTTTTTCATTGATGGTGTTCATGGTTTCCTCGTACATCTGCTCCATTTTCTTGCGGTCGGCTTCGCTGTATTCATCGCCAAACCCATCGGAGTCAGTATCCCAGATGTTTTTATCTTCTTCTTTAGAAGGAGCCTTCTTTGTTTCCTTTTTAGCTTCAGCAGGCTTTGCTTCTTCTGCTTTTTCCTCCGCTTTAGCTTCGGTTGGTTCTTTCTCTTCAGCAGCTTTAGGAGTTTCTGCTGATTCTTCTTTTTTAGCCTCTACCTTCTCTTCTTTCACTTCATCCTTCGCCTCAGAGGCTTCTTCAGTAGCTTTTGCTGATTCATCAGCAGCTGTGGGTTGAGTATCAGTAGCTTTTTTGTCTTCTAATTCCTCAGTTTCTTTTTTAGCCATAATAAATTTGACTCTTAATACGCTGCAGAGCCAGAGTCATCCTCTCTGCAGATTTTAATTATAAATACATTTCGGAGATCCGGAATGCCCATTCACCCGAATGGAGGCGCAAATTTAGAGAAATTACCTGAAAAGAGGATGTTTTATTTCTATATTATTGAAATCAATCCTTAAAGCCGGATTAACACAACGGATGGTTAGCTTTGCAGCTTTCTAAAGTCAAGCTAAGATACCAAATGCTGATAGATCGTAACATCTCCCTAAAACCTTATAATACCTTCGGACTCGATGTAGCGGCAGATTACCTGACTCATATCAGACACCCCGAAGATCTGAAAGAGGTTTTCACCAACAAAAAGTTTCAGCTGATGAAGAAGCTTATCCTGGGTGGCGGCTCCAATATTCTTTTGACCAGGCATTTTGGCGGGCTGGTCATTAAAATGGAGATAGCCGGAATTGAGGTCATAGAAGAAAATGATGAAACCGTGCTGGTGAAAGTGGGTGCTGGTGAAAACTGGCACCAGCTTGTGTTGTGGGCAGTGGAAAATGGGTTGGGAGGTATTGAGAATCTTTCATTGATACCTGGTACGGTAGGGGCAGCACCCATGCAAAATATTGGTGCCTACGGGGTGGAGCAGGAGTCAGTCTTTCACTCACTGGAGGCTTATGAAGTAGAATCCGGGAAATCAACCCGTTTTTATAAGGAAGACTGCTCATTTGGCTACAGATACAGTGCGTTTAAGGGGCCGCTCAAAGAGAAATACATCATCACCCATGTCTACTACAGGCTGACAAAGCATCCTATATATAATGTCTCATACGGCAATCTGAAAGCTACCCTCGATGAGATGGGAGTAGAGGAGCTTTCTTTAAGCGATATCAGTCAGGCGGTGATCAATATCCGTCAGAGCAAACTCCCAGATCCTTCGGAGATAGGTAATGCCGGTAGCTTTTTCAAAAACCCGGTTGTTTCAAAGGAGCATTATCAGTCGCTGGTAGCCGCGTATGACGAAGTGCCGGGTTATGAAATCAATGAAGCTGAGATCAAGGTGCCTGCAGCGTGGCTCATCGAGAAGGCTAGCTGGAAGGGGTATAAAAGAGGAGAAATTGGCGTCCATAGCAAGCAGCCCCTCGTCCTCGTGAATTTTGGCAAGGGGCAGGGCCAGGCCATCAAAATGCTGTCGGAAGAGATCCAGAAATCGGTAGCTGACAAGTTTGGTATTGAGTTGGAAACTGAAGTGAATATTATTTGATCTTCTCAAAATTCCTTCAGAAATCAACATTAATCTTTGCGTATGAAACTGCTGGTAGTAGAGGATAATTTACAGCTGAGTACCAACATTAAATCGTACCTTTCTGAAGAGGGATATGTCTGTGAAGTGACGGATACGTATCACCAGGCAATCGATAAGTTATACGCGTTTAGCTATGACCTGGTGGCGCTTGATCTGATGCTTCCGGACGGAACAGGGCTGGACCTTCTGCGCGTGATCAAAGATAAATTTCCGCAAATGGGGGTTTTGATCATTTCTGCCAAAAATGCACTCGATGATAAGCTTACCGGGCTCAACCTCGGTGCAGACGATTACCTGGCCAAGCCTTTTCACCTCTCAGAGTTACACGCCCGCCTGCGAGCAATCTTCAGACGTCGTAACCAGGAAGGAAATGACCTGGTAATTTTCAATGAGATCAGTGTCAATGTCAATACCTTCGAAATCAAAGTAGGGGATACATTGTTGGACCTGACACGAAAGGAATTTGAATTGATACATTACCTGGTGATCAATAAAAACAGGCTTTTGACCAAGCAATCAATTGCAGAGCACTTGTGGGGCGACTACATGGATGCTGCAGACTCCTTTGATTTTGTCTACCAGCATATTAAAAACATCCGCAAGAAAATAAGCCAGGCCGGTGGAAAGGACTATATCCAAACAGTATATGGAGTAGGCTATAAATTCAAGGAGGAGGAGTGAGGCTAGTTATCAAAATAACGATTTTCTATCTGTTCGTTACCACTATTGTGTTCATCATTGGTGGTGTCATCGCCTTCCAGGTCATGAACAGGGAGATCCAGTTTGAGCAGAGTATTTATTTGGGAGAGCGAATGCCTTCGCTGGTCAATTACCTGGAGCGTCGGCAACCCACCGATAGTGTGATCAGGGATAAGCTGATTATTGTACCGCTAAAGGATACCCTTCCGGAAATGGGGCCGGTATATTCCGATACGCTGGTGATGCACACTACACTCCAAAGGATTGAGCCCCACATCAAGCTGGAGGCTATCCGAAACGTCAACAACCGCAGCTACAGGATCATCATCTATGACCTTGTGATTGAGCCGGACGACATCAGGGACATCGTGGAGGAGTCTTTGACCATGATTTTTGCCCTGTTGCTCTTTCTCATTGTCGGCCTTGGGCTGTTGGGTTCCTATTTTGTGTTCAGGCCTTTTGGTAAAACCCTTTCAGCGATCAAAAACTTTTCCATTCAACAATTGAAGCCTATCCGGCTACCTGATTCATCCACCTCAGAATTTATCCGACTCAATAAATTCATTAAGGATATGACGGACAAAGCCACCAAAGACTATGTATCCCTCAAAGAGTTTTCTGAAAATGCCTCACATGAGATGCAGACTCCATTGGCCATTGCTCAGGGCAAGCTGGAGATCCTGATGGGAGATGAGAAACTGACAGAGCAGCAGCTTGAGCTCATTACGTCCGCACAAAATGCCATCAAACGTGTAAGCAGGTTGGGCAATTCACTTTCCCTCATTACCAAGATCGACAATAAAGAGTTTAGTGATACCCAGGAAATAGATTTTTCTAAGGAGCTGAACCGCTTTATTTACGATTTCAAGGAGTTGATGGACCTAAAATCGCTTTCTGTCAAAACAAAAATCCAGGACAATCAGTTGATTCATGGCAACCTGGTTTTGATTGAGCTATTGTTAACCAATCTGCTCAATAATGCCATCAGGCATAACCAGGAGAAAGGATATATTGATATCAAGCTTGAGAACAAGAAATTGACCATCGAGAATTCCGGGTTTCCGTTGAAAAACAAGCCTGAAGAATATTTCGAGCGGTTTAGAAAAGGTACCAATGATCCGGGTAGTTCCGGTCTTGGATTGTCTATTATCAAGAAAATCTGCGATGACATGGGTGTGAGTATCACCTATGAAAATGAGGACACAAAACACATTATCAAGCTTAGCTGGATCTAAACTTCAGGATTGCTACAGATTTCGATCAAATTCTGAATAGATGTGTGTTTTACCTTTGAATTATAATTAAAACCCGTTTTTTAAATAACAACACCCATTTTTTAATGAGATTTTTTCTTACCATACTTTCTTTCTTTTTAATTATAGGGGCAATGGCCCAAAACTTTACTATCACGGGAAAGGTGACTGATAAAGCGACAGGCAATCCACTGGAATTTGCCAATGTAGCCATATTTCAGGAGCAGGATTCCAGCCTGGTGACCGGAGGCATCACCGAAGCCGATGGTTCTTTCAGGATAGAGGTGAGCCCCGGAAACTACTATGTGAGAATTCAATTTGTGACTTACGGTGCCAGGATATTGAGCGGCATAGAAATCAACAAAAGCAATCCTGTTCAGGATTTTGGGGAGATCATTTTAGTTCCTCAGGACGCAGAGTTGGAAGAGGTAGTGGTACAGGCTGAGCGTACGCAGATGCAGCTGCAATTGGATAAGAAGGTTTATAATGTGGGGAAAGACCTGAGCAACCTTGGCGGTAGCGCATCGGATCTCCTGGCCAACTTACCTTCTGTGAGTGTAGACGTGGAAGGAAACGTGGAGCTGAGAGGTAGCACAAGCGTGAAAGTGCTGATAGACGGGAAGCCAAGCGGCCTGGTGGGATTATCCAGTACAGATGCGCTGAGACAGATGCAGGGAAATATGATCGAGACCGTAGAGATCATTACCAACCCATCTGCGAGATATGATGCCGAAGGTATGGCGGGGATCATCAATATTATCCTCAAGAAAGACCAGAAAAAAGGAGTGAATGGCAGCTTCCAGATAAATACCGGCTGGCCACACAATCACGGGGCTTCCGTAAATATGAACCTGAGACGCAATTGGGTCAATTTTTTCATCAATTATGGTATTGACTATCGGAAAGCACCTGGTACAGGAGAGACCCTTCAGCGATTCCCGGAAGCAGAGGCTGACGAAGTGGCCCGAACAGATCAATATACTGATCGAGTACGCGGCGGTATATCAAATAGTGTGAGATTCGGTTCGGATTTCTTCCTGAATGACAAAACATCGATCACGACCGCATTCCTCTACCGGTACTCCGATGAGCTGAATGAATCAGCCATCTCCTTTGAAGATTTTAATCTGGATGATGACTTACTGGACTACACGCTACGGGAAGATGATGAAGAGGAGGGGGACGAAAACCTGGAATATTCGGTGAACTTCAGCAGGACATTTAGCAGCAAGGACCATAAGCTTACAGCGGACTTCCAGTACCAAAGCAATAACGAGATTGAACAATCAAACATCCTTCAGTCCAATGGGGCTACCAGGGCCACCATGGTAGAGGAGCTCCAGCAAAAGGTCAGGAATGATGAGGGAGAAAACAGGCTGATGCTGCAGTCGGATTACATCCATCCTTTCGGGGAAAAGGGAAAGTTTGAGCTGGGATACCGCAGTACAATCAGAAATGTGAAGAACAATTACACGGTAGACGAAGCCGATGAGACAGGTGCGTATATGCCGGTGGATACCTTTACGATTGCTTTTGACTACAACGAGCGTGTGCATGCTTTCTACGGGATCATAAGTGATGAGCTGGAGAAGATCTCCTGGCAGGTGGGGCTTCGAAGCGAGACCACCAATATTTCGTCAGAGTTGGAGGAGCAAAACAGAAACCTGAACTGGAACTATACCAATTTATTTCCGAGTGCATTTTTTACTTACAAGCTGCTCTCCGGAAACCAGGTGCAGTTGAGCTATAGCCGAAGAATTGAACGCCCGAGATTTAGAGAGCTGAGTCCGATGACTTCTTTTTCTAATAACCGACGCTTCCGGGTTGGTAACCCGAATCTGCAACCGGAATTCACCGATTCCTATGAGCTGGGCTTCCTGCAAAACATGAGCAATTCTTCCATTTACTATGGAGTGTACTACAGGTATACGGATCAGTTGATACAGCGTGTGACGTTGCCACCAAATGAGTTGCTGCAAACAGTGACCATCCCATACAATGCCGGGATTAGTCGGGCTGTTGGAGTGGAAGTAAATGTCTCTCAGGATTTTACAGAATGGTACCGACTGAGTGGAAATGTTAATTTCTATCGACAGGAGTCTAACGGCGTGTTGGGAGATACCCTACGTCTTGACGCGAAAGCAGTGACGTTATCCAGCAGGATCAACAACAATTTCACCTTGTCTGACAGGCTGACAGCTCAGATGAATTTTTGGTACCGGGCTCCTGAACAAAGGGCACAGGGTAGGCGACTGTCTATGTCCAGCCTGGATCTTGGGTTGTCTTACGATGTTTTCAACAACAATGGTACCATCAGCCTGAATGTCCGGGACCTGTTCAATACCAGGAAATACCGGTACACCACCGAGCTGGCCACACTGGTGGAGGACAATGTATGGCAGTGGAGAAAAGGCCCTACCTTCAACCTCGCTTTTGTCTACAGACTAAATCAGAAGAAGCAACGTGAAAGAGGTGGAGATCGTGATGGTGGAGATGGCGATTTTGATATGTAGGGATTAGTAGGGGGAAAACAGCTTGCATAAATATCGTGAGGTTTAGGTAGTATCACTTAAATACTTCGTTTGTTCTCAACTGTTATTTCTGATCCTTCTGCGAGCATGACTGAAGTTGGTTCAATATGGTTCAGGAAGTCAAAGTTGGATCCATAGACCGAAGCAAAATCGACCTCAATTTCATGCGCTAAAACGTTGTAAGCTTTCCATTTCGGATGTGTCACCTCATATTCAAAGGATGCTGTTTCATTAGCTTTTGTATAACCCCAATAGTGTTCGGTTATAAATTCTGTTTCGGAATCTGGNTTTATTTCTATGCTGTCAAGTTCAGCAATCACTTCAAATGAGTTTGAAACCCCATTTGATTCCCAAAGGTATTTGACCGTTCTTTTGTTTTGGTTCTCCATCCATATGTGGTCCATTTTCATTGTTTGATAATGTTCCTTATAGACGGTGTTAGCTACAAATGTTAGAGCTGGCTTTGGGACTATTTCTTTAATAAAAACAACCCCTCTTTTCCAGGTTTCCCCATCTCGATGTTTTACATAAAATCGAAGGTTTACCTCTTCGAAGTTCCTATGAAATGGAATAGGAAATCCCAACAGTTTAGTATTTAAAAACATGAAACCAACAAGACTTACATAGCAGGTGCCATTCCAGAGATCCAATTCAGTTTTGGGCGGCAAATAGGATTTAAGTATTGTTGGATCAACTTTGTAGTTGGCGATTGCTAATTTTCTCCACTCTGCATTTAAGAAACTCATTTTGCGATGTGCGGTTATGCCAGGTAAGGTACAGGTTTGATGAGTAATCACCCCATACATTAAGAATCTAAACTAGCTAAAACCTCAGTGAGATGCAACGGGTAAATTCTACTGAGTCCTGCAGATGAAGGCTCCTGACTGCTCCAATGGCCGGAAGAAATTGAAAGTTCCCAGAGAGGTTTTAGCGATGAGGTTCCTCATAAAATGGCTATGAAATGCTTTAGGCCATTCGGCTCTATCCAATGTTAGGCTACTGTTATTTTTCTGGATTAAAGTATCCAGTTACCTTGCTTTTAGTCGGAGTTGATACAGATACTTCCAGAGTTAAACTGTCGCCAACGTTCAGCCGGGATATCGACTTGTTCGAATAGTATGAGTCAGTATAGCTCTGTTCTTCAATCATGTATTCATAGACAATTTCGTGAACAGCACCCTTGCCACTTGGCGAAATCTTATTTTGAATGACATATCCCGTCACTTTCTGAGTTTCGCCCATGAATAAAGGTTCAGCGTTAAACATGTCACGAATGTAGAACCATGACAGACCAATAATGAGAATTACACCAATTGTTCCAACGATTTTAGCCATGTAGTTGGAAGTTGTATCGAGCTTGAAGTTGATCTAAATCATCGTTACGTGAAAGTTCTGGAGGTCCGCCACCATGAAGTTCACTCTGCGGGTATGAGAGTTCCCAGTAATTACCAAGTTCAGTGTTAAAGAATAATGTATACCAACCTGATTCATCACTTGCGACTTCTTCTAAGATTTCAGAAGTTAAAAATTCAATTCTTTTGCAGTTTCTATCACCAATCATCTCTCCATTGACAAACTCCCACTTGCCCGTTATTCTATATTCGTTTGGTTGAATTTTCATCTAAGTTACAATATGGAGCCTAACGCACAGGTATGATGAGTGGCCACACCTGTGCTATAAAAAACTAAACTAGCTAAAACCTTGGTGAGATGCAACGGGTAAATTCCTACTGAGTCAAGCAGATGAAGGCTCCTGAATGCTTCAGAGGCAGAAAGAAAATTCAGTTCCCAGAGTAGATTTAGCGGAGAGGTTCGTAGAGAAGTGGTTCTGAAATGGTTTAGGCCATTCATCATACCGAATGTTATAGCTCTTTATTCCCGTTTGATATCTGCTAACACCTTGGAATTGGATTCTACCGCAGCAAGCTTCATTCTTAAGAAGTAGTTCGATTTGATATTCGTTATAAGATATTTGAATTCAAAGTTGCAGTTACATAGGCAGTGTTCAATTTCAGTTACCTTACCCTCAGAATCAGTTTCAAAGTTTGGCCCAAAATGAATAGTTAAGGTGTCAGACTCAGTTGTTAAATCTTGATAAGAGTCGTCACAGCAGTTTCCATAAAATTTGATTCCTATCATTACGGTTGAATCGTTCACCCATTGTTGTGCAGTTACACTGAGTTTTTCTTGCTGTTCATTATTGTTACATCTACCTGACTCAAACATCAAAATTTCAGGAGATTGTCCGAAAGATTCAAATGTTGAAAGAGCAATTAGCAATATTAAAGTTGTAAACTTCATCTTACAGATATGAGCTATATCGTCTGTTATGCGCTTATATGGTAAAGTAGATTCCCTCGGTTAGTTTAAAATCGGGATCGGTTCTGTTATCGTCATAAAGTCTCCACCCGGCTAAATTTTTGATGTGACCAGAGTAACCACAGAATTTCAGAAAAAGAATAGAAACCAACATATGCATTCGCAATGAGTCAATACCTAATTCCTTCTGTTTCTCTTTAACTTCATTTTCTTCGAAAGGTGTTTTTCCATGAAGGAACACATTTCGTGTCTTAATTATCTTCTTCATCTTAGGAGAAAGTCTGATACCAAATAGTTCAAAGCTCTTTAATATCTTATCCATGTTAGAAGGAGAATTGATGTTCTGCAATTTCTTGGTCATCAATTCGTATTCGTTAGGAGGCAAATCATCCTTAAAGTCTTCAAGTTTTTTTATCAATGAATTTCTCACTTTCCCAGATAGCTTAGAGTTTTTAATTGTCTTGAAATGTCCTGGATATTTAGATGAAATCGAAGAAGCCAAAGTCTCTAACGCAACTAAATAGGATGTAATTCTTGACATTGGAGATTTAGATTTATTTCCTTCGAGAATTAAGAAAAGGCTTCTCTCAAGCTCATCCACATGTTTAAGCATTGCACATATTCTGGAAAAGGAAATGTCCGGTACAACAGAAGTTGAATTCTTAAATTCACTTCTTCCAATTGCGTTCATATACTCGACAAAACCATGTGGGTCAATTATTTTGTGCCCTGAAATGATCGAATAGCTTGCCATTCGGAAATGAATAGAATCAATAGTTTTAAAGAGCTGTTCAGAGGAACGTAAAATATATCTTTCGTCCCCGTACCAATTCCCAGTAATAAGGCTTAGAGCTTTGATTGCACAATCAGTATCAAAGGAGAAGGTGTCAAATGATACTTTTTGGAGCGATTCTAGAATCAAATAAAATTTTTTTTCGTTTCTGTCACTATAACGATACATATGGTAGGAGTTACCATCAATTAATACTGTCACCAGACCATAACCGTATATCGTTTTCTTATCTGTGTAAGATGTGCCACTTACTAATGTAGTTTCTGCCTCTTTTTCTGTTGGGACTAATATCCTATGAAAGAAAGAGCTGTCATCCACTTTAGTTGAATCTAATTCTGCTAGTTCACCCAAAAGGCTCTCATATTCTTTTTCGTTAGTTCCCAGACTTAGCGAAATCTTTGTCACGGATTTCGCTGATGCATGTAAGGATTTTTTATTTCCTATAAGAGCAAGTTCTTGGTTCAGCCCAAAATGTTCGAAACTAAATTTACTCCATGGTACGATTTGCTTCAGTCTTATTTCAAACTGGAATTTGTGTTTAGTACTTGCTTTGGAAAGAGTAATTTCACAATCATTCACCAAAGAATCGTTCGGTGTACAAATTCTGAAATTTTCTGACTGAATCAAATCATTAATGCGCTGAAACGAAGGCTCGAGACATTTGTATGGGTGTTTCTTAACATCTTCTTCAAATGAGTTCATCTAAATTTTCTCAACGCTTTTGCGCATAACGCACAGCTAGCAGGTGTGCGCCCACCCTCTGTGACTAGCACAAGATAGCGAAACTGCCCAACTACCACAACAGTATCTACGAAGCACTGCGTTCCTCAGATAAAAAGCCAGAACTGCAAAAGAATCAAGAAGTGATGAAATACCAGAATGGGCAGTGAGCGGTCAAGGCCTACAGACCTACGCAGTAAAGCACTTTGGCGCATAACTGCTAGCGCTTGTTATCTGTCTACCTTTTCTTATCGATTTTGCCAATTAACTTCTCAAGTTCAGACATATCAGAATAGTGTAAGCCTAGCAACTTCTTATTAAATGAATCTTGATTTATATACTGAAATGGTCTCGAGCCAATTTTACCCACTTTGTCAGCATTTTCATTCTCCACTGTGATTACGACCCATGTTTCGAGTTCTTGACCTAAATCAAACTCGATTCCTATTGCATACCTTGTGATGCCATTAGAATCATGATATGGTATTGTAGCCACGATTTTATCCTGTTCCAAAAAGTGTTGNGTGGTCATTTCTCCTCTTCTATATTTTGAACCTTTTTTGTTTTTGTCTAAAGGAAAAATGGAATGAATTATCCGTGTTCCTGAATACACGAGCATTCGATATTTTCTTGATTCGTCAAACTTGAACTCTGTAATACTCCCTAAAAATCGGACCATAGGAATAGTTAACAAAACAATATCTAAATTGACTATTACCTATGAAAACAAGCAGAAGAAAATTCACAGCGGAATTTAAAGCCAGAGTAGCTCTGGAAGCGGTAAAGGAACATC
>JAHCMM010000176.1 GCA_019192515.1 Cyclobacteriaceae bacterium SS2 | reverse complement strand
GGTAATGGATCATCTCCACCACAGCCTCGCCTGCGGCTAATTTTGACTGAACCTGCTTGTAGTCTACATCCTTGGGTACGAAAGCAGCGGCAAAAGCAGATGATTTCTGGGAAAGTTGCCTTTCACTTTGATTGGCAGCATTCTCCAGAGAGTCAATATTTACATTTTGTTTACTCATTTCCTCTTTGGAGAATGAATAATAAATGGCTAATATCCTCTTCTGATCCTGCCATTGATTGTACAGGTCAATCAGCGCCTTATCGCCACTATTCAAAATGGTATTCTTGATCTTGGTAGTTGTGCTAAGTAGCATCCCTTTTGTCATCAACCGGTAATTGATCATCTTTTCTACCAGGTCAGGATGACTAACTGAATTAGCCAGAGCAAAATTGTAGAAGGTAAAAAANCGGTTCTTCATCTTTTCCCAGTACTTGGTCTTTTCCACTTCACTCATGGGAGGAAAAAACTCATTGATGAAGGACATGCTGTACTCCATCACCTCATTATAATTGGTTTTGGCGGTAGCAACATCCCCCTGCAGCCACTGCAGAACAGCCAGATCTTCCTGGCTTTGAATGGTGACAGGATGCGTGGTGCCCAGTTTAGACTTTCTGCTTTCAAAAGCTTTTTTCAATAATGGTTCTGCCTGCGTGAATTTTCCCTGTGATCTATAGAAGTTACCGAGGTCAGCTTTTGCCGATGCGGTGGAAGGATGATCTTCTCCGAATTTACTCACATAGATATCATGACTTTCCTTGAGCAGTGACTCCACCTTTTCGGTTTTCCCTGTCACCAGGTACAGGGAAGCCATGTTATTGAGCAGGTGCGCATAATCAGGGTCTGACTTTCGATTCAGTTTTAGTCTGCTGGTTTGCAAATCAATGGCTTCCTGATAGGTCTTTTCCGCCTCCTCGAACTGCTTATTCTCCTGCAGGATCAAAGCTTTATTCGTCATAAGCTGGATATAGGTCCCTGATTTTTCCCTCAATTCAGCCCCTGCTATTTCCAGACATACATTGAGCTTTTCGAGTGCGTCCTCGCTCCTTCCCATGTGCTGATAAAGTATCCCCAGGTTATTGTTGGCTATCGCAAATGGTACCGAATTTTTACCCTCTGCCTTTTCTATCAGCGCAAAAGCCTCACCAAAAAGCTTCTCTGCTTCATTATATTCTCCCCTGTTGAAAGCGATCACGGCCTTGTTATTGTATTCCGCAGCATATCCCTTACTGCCTGTGCCTTCGCTCATCTTCCATCCGTCCAGGGCATTGGCATTGGTGGTTTCCGCCAGCTCATAGCGACCCATATTATTGTACAACAAGCCCAGTGTGCCTACTGCTTTAAGATAGACCGGGTTTTGCTGCTCGCCCAACAGATTATATGCAACAATGGCTGCCAGCAGGTAAGTCTCACTCAGGGAATAGCTTCTCAGATTATAGTATAGTCTTCCACTCTCATACAAGTCCCGTGCCTCCTCAAGCTCTGTTTTTTCATCGTCTTTTAGTAAGAAACCGGCCGTGCGTACCAGCCGCTCTCCCTCTTGTTGGTTTTCAAATGATTCAGCCTTATCGAGAAAAGCGATAGCATAGTTAAAGGAGGTAGTGTCGTACGAGGATTGTTTTTCTGCAAGCTTTTCCTGGGCATAGTCGCGGCTATTGTCTTTGATGTCCTCCTTCCTTTCCTGAAGGACTTCATTGGCTTTTTCTTTCAGCTTCTTTCCAAAGTTGCCTAACTGGGCATGGGCAGGAACAAACAGGCTAACCGCCAGGAGTAGCAATAGACCGTATTTCATAATCAGGTGATTTAATCAGGAGTAAATTTAATAAGTGGCTATACAAAACACGAGCCAGAGGTGAGTTAAACTTATTTAACTGCCCTTTGCGTAGTATTCCTTTTCGTAGACGGTGTCCACCTGCAGGTCATCACTTTCTGCAGCAGCTACAGCCAGCTGATCACATCGTTCGTTTTCGGGATGTCCTGCATGCCCTTTGATCCAGTGAAATTTTACCTGGTGCCGATAATAGCTTTTCAAAAACCGATCCCACAAGTCCCCGTTTTTCTTACCCTTAAAACCTTTGGCCACCCAGTTTTTGATCCAACCTTTCTCTACAGCATCCACCACATACTTGGAATCGGAATAGACATGCACTTCCCACCCTGACTTCTTGATAGCTTCGAGCCCTTTGATCACGGCCAGCAGTTCCATCCGATTATTCGTGGTCATGCGAAAGCCCTCCGAGAGTTCTTTCTTTTTCCCTTTAAACTCCAGGATTGTTCCGAATCCCCCAGGGCCAGGATTTCCCTTGGCCGCCCCGTCTGTATATAAATTGATCACGATAAGAACCAGTGGTTTTTGAATAGTTTGATGGCAATGGAAAGCAGGATGATCCCAAATACCTTTCTTAATATATTAAATCCCGCATTGCCGATCTTCCGCTCCAGCCACCCGCTTGATTTGAGTACCAGGTAAACGAATATCACATTCAATAAAATGGCTATTAATATGTTGATGGCCTGAAACTCCGCTTTTAAGGCAATGATTGTGGTCATTGTGCCAGCACCAGCAATTAAGGGGAAAGCTATGGGCACAATGGATGTGGACGAAACATCGTCAGTATCTGTTTTGAAAAACTGAAGACCTAAAACCATCTCCAGGCCTATAATGAACATAATCAGTGCTCCTGCGATAGCAAAAGAAGATACATCGATCCCAAACAATTTCAGGATGCTTTCTCCCAGGTACAGAAAAATGATCATGATCGCTCCTGAAACCAGGGTAGCCTTTTCTGATTGCACGTGCCCGACTTTCTTTCTCAGACTGATAATTACAGGGATACTCCCCAGGATATCTATCACTGAAAACAAGATCAGGGTGACAGATATGATCTCTTTGAAATTCAACATTTCAGCTGAAATATCTAATGGCTAATTCATAACCTTTCAGCCCCAAACCGGAAATAATCCCCACACTTTTAGCTCCAGTATAGGTATGCGTCCTAAATGCCTCCCGAGCATGGATGTTGGAAATATGGACTTCCACCACTGGGGTCTTGATGGCAGCAATGGCATCGGCCAATGCTACAGAAGTATGTGTAAACCCGGCCAGGTTAACAATAATACCATCATATGAGAAGCCTACTTCGTGCAGCTTATCGATGAGCGCACCTTCATGATTGGACTGAAAATAGGTAAGGTTGATATCAGAAAACTGTCCTTTCAGGTCTTTGAAATAATCTTCAAATGACCGGTTGCCATAAATATCGGTTTCCCGCTTTCCGAGCAGGTTTAAATTCGGTCCGTTGATGATTATAATATCCATGTTTCTTACCTTATGGTTGTCTCATTTAAAGAGGATACGAAATTAAAGGAGTTTTATGAAATCCAAAAAGTAATTGGCCTTTGTGCTTTTACTCCATCATCATATAACTATAGCCACTAAAGCGCCAAGACACTAATGCTCTTTGCATCTTTGGGCCTTTGTGAGAACCAGATGTAACTCTGGACCTTTTATCCGTTATTACAGACTATTTTTAGATCCAAAATAGGTAGCCACATTCACAAATTAATTTCATTTGACTTTAACGTTCCCTCTTCTTTATTTACAGTCCTTTTAATAAACATTGATCTGTCACGAATTGACCTTGAGAAGATAAATAAACACGAATAGCTCGACAAGTCGGCCCTGGTACGGAACGCACTTACATCAGAATACCACCGCAGGTGGCTTTAGTGATATCTTTTATAATCACCTATTAGTTAACATTGGTGGATTAGTGGCATAAAAGGGCTTATGATTTTAAAGATTTTAATTCAAACTCCCCTTAATTTAGCCGTGTGAGCTGGGACGTCTATATCAAGCAATTTCGTAACTACCTAAAACTGGAAAGGTCGCTTTCTGACAACTCAATTGATGCCTACTCCCGTGACATTACCAAGCTGAAGGAGTTTTTCGAGATCAAAAAAAAGGAAGTCTCCCCTACCAAAGTCACGCAACAGGACCTCATTGATTTCCTGGAGTTTATCGGGGAGCTGGGGCTTTCAGCCTACTCTCACGCACGGATCCTGTCCGGGATCAAAGCCTTTTACCGTTTTATGGTCTACGAACAGCTCATGGACAACGATCCCTCCGAGCTATTGGAAGCACCAAAGCTGGGGAGAAAGCTCCCGGACACATTGGAGTTTCATGAAATTGAAGAGCTGCTTGCTGCGATAGACCTCTCCACACCGGAAGGTACCCGCAACCGCGCGATGTTAGAAACACTTTACAGCTCGGGCCTCCGGGTATCCGAACTGATCGATCTAAAAATGAGCAACATCTATGAGGATATCGGCTTCCTCAGGGTAATTGGCAAAGGCAACAAAGAACGTCTGGTGCCTGTTGGCCGGGAAGCGCTGAAACACATCAAGATCTACCGGGACCAGGTTCGGGTGCATGTCACAATCAAGAGAGGTCAGGAGGATTTTCTCTTTCTGAACAAACGTGGCAGCAGCCTCTCACGTGTGATGATCTTCATGATCATCAAGGACCTGGCCAAGAAAATTGGATTGAAAAAAACGATAAGCCCCCATACCTTCCGACATTCTTTTGCCACCCATCTGATCGAAGGCGGTGCCGACCTTCGTGCGGTACAGGAGATGCTGGGGCATGAATCCATCACCACTACAGAGATCTACACCCACCTGGACAGAGATTACCTTAAGCAGGTGATCCGCGACTTTCACCCGCGGGGTCATAGCTAAAACATTCGCGGTATTTTTTTTTAACAGTCAACCGGCTTCACTACTTTTAATAGTATAAGCCATTTCATTTGTATATAAATTGGCTCTCTATGCAACATAAACCCCTCCACCAGCTCTTTCTGATCTGTTGCCTTGTGATCTCTTTTGGATCCATAGCTCAAAAAGGTGATTTCATTTTATCACACCATGCTCCAAAACACAGTGAAGTAGATAATGTCAATTTTGAGATCATCTCAGATAATAACGGCATAATCTGTGTAGCCAACAGGTTTGGAGTACTTAAGTATGATGGGCAGAACTGGGACTTTTATCCCACGAGCAGCTCTGCCCTTTCGCTCGCCACCTCAAGTGATAACACACTCTATGTTGGCTGCCTGGGAGGATTTGGGAAGATCGACTACCTGGACAATGCTTATCAATATATTCCGCTGCTGGAGTCAGATTCCCTGACAGACCATTTTCTGCAGACGTTTTCTATCTCTGATACCATTTACTTCCTGAGCGATCACCATGTCTATCAATATATACCAGCAGAGGACCAGGTATACGAAATCCTTCAGGGAAGCTTCTACAATGGTTATGTATTCGAAAACATCTTATTCCTCAACACCATTGATGGTAGCACTATTACAATTAAGGATGGTGAGGCAATTACCACCCAAAAAGACGAGCGTTCCTGGGGCTTGATCACTTCCTCTCCGGATGGAAAACATCAATATGCCGTAGACCTCAACGGACATCTTTTCAACCTCCAGGAGGATGAGTTTAAACCTCACAAACAGTCTGAGCAACTGCAGGAAGCCCAGGTGGTGATCACCGACTTACAATGGGTAACCAACAACCTGCTCGTCTGCTCTACCATTGAGTCAGGGGTCTTCTTTCTGGATGCCGAAGATCCTGAGTATTTCGAGGTGACCGATTATCATTCGGGACTGCCCGACAATGAGACCTACGACATCTTCGCCGATAACAACGGAGGCGTGTGGGTAGCGCATGAGTTTGGGCTCACACGAATTGCCCCACTGTTTCCTGCGAGCAGCTATACCAACATACCGGGTCTGGAGGGTAATCTGATTGAGGCGCAGCGTATCCATGGCGACCTGTGGGTAAACACCAGCCTTGGGGTCTTTTATTTTGCCCAGGACACCACTTATCGCAGCCGGGTATATATCGAAAAAGTAACCAACAGAAGCAATCAAAGCCCCCGGGTGAGTGCATCACCACCAAAAGAGGAATCAGAGCCTGAAGAAAAGGGATTCCTCAAAGGACTTTTTAGGAGGAAAGACCGGGTGAAAGAAACCGAGAACCCGGATGAAGAAAAGAAATTTCTGAAAAAGGTATTTTCAGCAAAAAGTTCAAAAGGGAAGGATGAAGAGGAGTTTGTCAGGAGAGTAGAGAAAATCATGACCGGGGTCACCAATCAGTTTAAGCATGTGCCCGGATCTGATGGAAAGTTCCGTCAATTGATGGAAACCAGTGACCGCATACTGGCAACAAGTCACACCGGAATTTATGAGATCAGTAAAAAGTCTGCTGACCTGGTGATCAATGAACCCATACAATATGCCAACCTGGTCCCTGAATCCAATCAATTGCTGATCAGTACGGAGTATGGTGCTGTAAAACAATATCAGCTGATCAACAATATCTGGCGGGAGATCGGCAGCCAGACCTTTGAAGATGTGATCCTAAACGTGTACATGGACAGTCATGATCTCGTTTGGCTTGCCGGCACCACCCATATCTACCAGGGTGCTTTTGAAAATGATGTATTCACAANCCAGCATAGCTATGAGATCAACAACCGATTTTATGATGAGCTGAGCATCTGGGAGCATAGCAATACGCTTTATTTTATCAACTCTCAGGGATATTTTCGTCTGGACAGAGAATCGGAACACATTGTAGCAGATCAGGAGCTGGAGAAAGAGCTGGGTACACCCCATCACCATCTCCACAACGAAAAAAGCAGGGTATGGCTGTACAACGGGCAGATATGGAACCTGTTAAACCCTGATGGGAGCATAGAAAAATTCAATTACCTGGGCGTTTTTCCCAATCTCAAATACATCAACTACGACGAAGACCTCCACAGGTACTGGCTCATCACAGAAGACAACCAGTTGCTGGCTTATGATGCTGATCAAAACCTCGACCTGGCTCAGGGCAATGGATTGTTTATCAAGCGACTGACAAGCCACACAGGAGAACTAAGACTTAAGAGATCTCTGAAGCTGGGATACGATCAAAATACATTAAGCATTGAGCTCCTAAAACCTGATTACCTGGGCTTTCTCAATCCCGAATACCAGTATTTACTCAAAGGACTGAACGAAGAATGGTCACCCTGGACTCAGGCCAATCTTATTGACTATAGCTACCTGCCACCGGGAGACTATGAATTTATGGTGCGTGTGAGGGACGCATTGGGCCAACTGATGGAAGCCTCCCTGTTGGAATTTTCGGTGGCAACTCCCTATTGGCAACAACCATGGTTTTACGCCATCCAGGTTATGATACTGGCCATGATTGTGGTCATCACGTCCCGCCTGGATGAAAGTAAAAACTACAACTACATTATCAAGCACGGCTTGAGTATCCTGACACTGGTGGTGATCATCGAATTTCTGCAATCTGTGATCGGTGGTTACCTGGATATCAAAAGCACCCCGGTTGTGGATTTTCTGGTCGATGCCGGTATTGCCATCCTTGTATTTCCATTGGAATGGATTCTGCGTAAGCTATTTCTTGAGGGTAAAGTGAAGGTCCCTGTAAAGAAAATAAAACCAGCTAAGTAGTTATGGCATTCTTTAAATCGTTAAACTAAATACTTCTTAAAGACACTGTCCCAAGGGTCGCGCATCTTGCGTGATAGCAATTGGTTCGCAGCAAAATTGTTCTTCACTTTTTCGGTCACCGGATCCCACTCCAGGTCCTGCTGCAGCATCATGGCAATGTTCCCCAGGTGGGCGATGGAGATAGACCTGTGCCCAAACTCAGCGGGAGCAGCCGTCCTTTCTCTGGAGATCACACAGTCGATAAAGTTTCTGTAGTGGTCATCGCTGGTGTACAGGCGATCCTTTTCATCTACCTTCATACGTAGCAAAGACTCCGGGTTGGCATCGTGAGCATGGCGATTGGCATTGATCCAGCCTTCCTCGCAGTAGAAGGTCACGCCGGACTTGATGCCTTTTTCTTCATTCGTGTTGCTGATAACCAGGATCACATCATTGTCATAAACTGCTTCGAAATAAAACTCAGTGGCAGTGTCCCACACCGGATGGTCCGACCAGGTTGCTTTGGCATTTTGTATCCTGACAGGACCGGAAATTTCCCGATCAATGCCCCACTGGGCAATATCCGGGTGATGACCACCCCAGTCTGTAACCTGACCACCTGAGTAGTCGAGCACCCACCGGAAATTTACATGCGTCCTCGCAGGGCAGTAGGGTGCATCGGGTGCAGGTCCCAGCCACATGTCATAATCAAAATCTTTGGGAACTGGTACGGTAGCTGTCTGGTCACCCGTCTTTCCAAAATCCGGCGTACCTCCAGGCAGTCCGCACACTACTTTGGTGAGCTTACCCAGCTTACCACTCCTCACTTTCTCCACTGCTCCCCTGAAATAGGGATTGGATCGCTGCTGACTCCCCACCTGGAAGACCACTCCATATTTGCTGGCTGCATTGCTGATGGCCCGACCTTCTTCGATGGTCAGCGCGAGTGGCTTTTGACAGTAAATATCTTTTTTGGCTGCTGCCGCCATCATGGCCGGGATGGCATGCCAGTGATCCGGCGTGACGATCTCTACCGCGTCAATAGACTTATCCTGGATCACCTCCCTGAAATCAGTGACTCCAACGGTGGATTTGTAGGTTTTTCCGGTCTTTTCCGAATAAGAGTTGTTCACCATCTCCATGATAAACTCCCTGCCAGCCACTTTTCCGTCCCAGTAGCCGGAGCTCCTCTTATTCACATCGCAGATAGTTTGGATCTGCACCCGGTTGTCTCTCAGGAAATTCCCTACATCATTACCGGCCTGGTTTCCTGCACCGATGATGCCCATCGTGATCCTGTCGGAAGGGGGTACAAAACCATTTCTTCCCATAGCAGAGGCAGGGATGATAGTGGGCACAGTCAGTACACCTGCTGCAGCCAGGGTGCTTTTCTTCAGGAAGGATCTTCGATTGTTCATTTCCAGGTCATAAGTATTGAGACCTAAAAATTAGTGAAGTTTTATTAATCTTCCGAGCGGTGGTATTTTTTGAGCACGCTGATAGATAGCATATAGTATACACCAAATACGATAACTGCCAAAAGCCCCGTATTAAACGTACCGGGCAGCTCAGGCAAGTTTAAATTCATATCCAGGCTCATATCAAGTGCAGGGAGGCTCCATGTGGTAAAATAGTCGAGCCATTCAGGATCTATACCTACTCTGCCATAGCTCAAAAGGAACACTATCAGGGAAACAAAACCGATTGCCAGGATGATCCATACCTTCCGGCTGATCACCGGCTGATATTCAAACACCGCCTGCTTTGCAGTGATCTCCTGCATGATCTTTTCTTTCAGGTCATCACCCGGCCGGGATTCGGAACGTTGAAAGAGCTCCCTGAGCAGCTGATCATTTTCTTGTATGTCATGGGTCGTCATATCGTCCATTCTTTTATTCCTACTTCATTTAGCTTTTGCAGCATCTTTTGTCTGCTCCTATGCAGGATCACCTTTACATTGGAAAGCTTCTTCCCGGTAATCTCGCATATTTCTTTCACAGTCTGTTCATTATAATAGTATAAAGTTACCAGGGATTTCTCATCTTCTGTCAGGACTTGCATAGCCATCGCGAGCAGCGTCCGNACATCCTGAAGGTCCGTCTCCTCCCCTACGTTGTTCACTCCCGGAATGGCCTGATGTACGCCATTCGCCTCCACATCCACCATATCAAGCTTACGCTTCCGCAGCCTGGTGTAAGCATTGTTGTAGGCGATCCGCAGCAGCCAGGTAGAAAACCGCGACTCCGCCCGGAACGATTTCAAAGACCTGTAGGCATTTACAAACGTATCCTGCACCGTTTCCTCTGCCTCCTCCCTGTGTTTCAGGATGTAGTATACGAAGTTATATACTTTGCGCTCATGCCTGTCCAGCAATTCGGCGTACGCTTGCGAATCCCCCTGAAGGGTCGCTTTGATCAACATGTTGTCTTCCTGGCCAGGCATCTGCATCTATAGACTCAGGCATCAGGATATCGGTTACAGAATATTTCATAATTATTTGTAACCAATCCCCGGGCCGTGTAGTCAAAATACAAAAACATTGAAACTTTAATCGGAAACTTAAAACTTAAAATAATCTTATGGAACCAATGATCGTCTTTCTGGCCTTATTTGCCACCATCTTCGGGGTAGCCTATGTCTTCCTTACTACCAGAAATAAGGAGCGGCTGGCCATGATAGAAAAAGGAGCTGATGCATCCTTATTCGAACGCAAAGGAATGAAGTTTTCCATCGCCAAATTTATTTTGAACCTGGCCCTGCTACTGACTGGTATAGGTATTGGCATATTCGCCGGTTCTTTCCTCGGCACTAACCTGAATCATGATGGAACCCTTCGTGGTGTACCCGGTCTGATGATGATCGACAGAGAAATCACCATCTCCTCCATGATCTTCGTTTTTGGTGGCCTGGGACTTATCGCTGGTTTCTTCATCACCCGAAATATTGAGAATTCAGACAAGGAGTAGTCTTCCTAACCACTTGTTATTTATCAAAAGCACGGCCGAAGCCGTGCTTTTTTTTGTAGGTGATCTTTTGCCATCTCTTTGCTTTCATTGGTGTTTTCACCAACTATTATAAAGAGGAAGCAGGATATTGCTATCCAGCCGGACAGGAACTTTGTTTCAAAAAAAACCCACATAAGCTATTGGTGGATAGTACGGAATAAATTCTCTGAATCCCTTCGGTGACTCAGAGGAAAATAACGCCAAACACAGGAGACATAGCTTATTTAGCAGGCGACTCCAGAAACTTCACGGGGTTGTCATTGGCAATTAGCTTGAACTTGACCGGCCCGAGGTTTGCCCTGATCCTGATAGACATATCTCTTTCTCTCAATTTATCCCGCTCCACCATGTAGTAGTCAGAACCAAAAAGGATCTGCTCCTTAATCTTCCCATCTTCCAGCAGCAAATTCAACAATGGGAAATAATCCTCTGTCTTAAAGAGTGTGGATGAGATGTCAGTATAGAGGTTTGGAAACTCCTTCATGAGGTCTACGATGGTGGCAAGCCAGGATTTCTCTGCTGACCCGTTGGGATCCCAGGATTCAAACAGATACTTATCCCATTCCACATCACCACCGAAGTGAGCCAGGCAGATCTTGAGTTTGGGAAAATCCTTCAACACCTGGCGATAGTTTTCCGGCTCGGTGAAGTAGTCACTAAACTCTTTGGCCTTTGTCTTGCGAAGTGGTGTTGGCCTCCAGGGGTGGGTCTTCAGCATATCTTTGTTCACCTTCTTAATGTGAACGCCTCCTCTAGAGCAATGGCTCAGCATCGGGATGTTGTTTTTCTCTGCATATTCATAGACCGGATACAGCCGTTGGTCTGTGGGATAGTATCCCAGCGGTGGGTAAAGCTTGATGCCCCTGAACTTGTATTGTTCAATATATTTTTTAGCAAAGACCAGCGGGTCCTCTCCATTTTTATCATCCAGGCTTCTGGGGTCTACCGCTACGAAGGGGATGATCGCATCAGGATATTTATCTCGCAGCTTAGCCAGGTCCTGGTGCTGGGTATCCACCGATTCCGGCACTTTGCCTGCCTCCATATACCGCATATCCATGGGCAGGATCACAAATTTTGTGGTATCTGTGCCCTGCTGGGGGTAGTATCCCCTCAGGATATTGAAGACATCTTCCTGCGATTTGTTGGAGGAGATCTTCAGGAAGTTGACATAGCGTTCGATGAAGTCTCTGTCGGTGAAGGGAATGGCCTTCCTGAATATCCATGAAAGCGGCTTGCGAACGATGTCAGGCTTGAGGATATGGTTGAGTCCAAGGGGTAAAAAATTATTGGGTACGTTCTTTACTGTGAAGATGTGCGAGTGGATGTTGTAGATGATCATGATAGTGGTTGGTTAGGATGGCCTAAAATATCAAATATGTATATATGGGTCAAGTGTGATATTTAAAATAGCAATCGAGAAAGCCGACATGCCCCGGGTAACATGTCGGACAGCTCGGGGTACTAAAAATTCGCTATTTCCCAACTACAATCCCTTTGGGATGAATACGGAAATGAACCCTGCTGTTCTGCTGGATACTGTCCTCAACGAAAAGGATACATTGTTTTGATATCTGTCCAATATTTCCTTCAGCTTCTCCGCAGAGTTGCGCTCATACGATTGCTCGTATCTGATTTCAAATCCTTTCTGTGGGTTCACATTGCTGAAAAAAGAATCACTTCTCGGATAAAGCTGTGTAGTGCCTGTAAACCCTTCACTGATCAGGTAGGCTTCCAGCTCTTTGGCAATGTCTACCTGTTCGGGGTAATAATAGAACCCGATCTTATAGGTATTTAATTAACCGAAGTTCAGATTGTATCTCACCCGGGAGATTTGTTTGGTAATCTCCTCTTCTATTTGACTATTCCCGGAAATACAATCGTTGTAATCATTCTGGAATTTGACCAGCGTAGTAGCTAAATCCTGGTTTTCCTGGTCAATTTGATCCAACCGGTTTGACAATTCCCGGCTTTCTTCAGAAAATCTTGCTGTATCTATTTTATATTGCTTGATAGCAAGACTCAGGCTGTCACGCAGGTTGGTTAGCTCATATTTGTTGTGCTCTAAGACGGGTTGAATGGCATTTGTGAAATAAAACCAGATCAAAGGACCAGCCGCCAATGCCGTGATCAGGATCTGAATGAAGTTCCTGCTTTTAAGAAAGGGTGTGTTGAGGCGCTTATCTATTTCTTCCTTTTCTTTATCGGTTTTGCGCTGCTCAGACCTTAGGTTTTCAATTTCCTGATTCAGCTTATCTAATTCCGCTTTTTTAATATCGTCCTCCAGGCTCATTATTTATACAGTTTAATTGTGATGATATTTAATGTTTGAGTAAACCGAATTTTTTCTACCAGAAAAGTAGGCCCCAATCTCACAAGCCATAACCTCACTACTGCTTTGCCACAAATACAAAGTCACTATTGGCTTCATCCGTGCCGAAGCTGCCAAAGCGTGGCTCAGTAGGTAGTCTGAGGAAATAAGGGATCAGTTCGGAGGTGGACAAGATACGTCCTTCGCCCCCACCCACTTCTCGCAGGGCCAGGATGAATTTCTCCGCAAAAGGAGAGTGCCTGCCGGGGCGTCCATCCGGCACATATTCCTTACTACCACTGGTCAGGAATTTTCGTGTTCGTTTGGTCAGCTTTTTCACCAGGTAGTCGGCATCTTCCTTTTCGATGCCCTCGGCACCTCTTCTCCTGGCAAGGGTAGGATCAAATGTCCCGCCGAAACAAACATCCATCACCAGCATGATGTGCTCGCACTTGATGTTGTCAATCCTCATACGCAGCAGGTTGTGGGAGAGATAGGTGGTCCGGCCTTTATCATTCTGCAGGGAGTTGGTGGCCACTACGTAGCCCTCCTCCAGGGTTTCATCAAAATATCCATGACCGGCGATAAAGATCAACAGCTGATCCTGGGGATTGAATCTTTTGGTGTTGTACTCATAGATCACATCGTTGATCTCCTCTACCGTGGGATTGATCACTTTCTCTGTCAGGAAACCATATTTCTCCTTCAGGATCGATTCAATGGTATTGGCATCATTGATGGGATTGTTCAGATCGCCCCAGTTTTCGTACTCGTCTGTGGCGATGATGAGCGCATAGTCTTTTCTGTTGGCATCTACCGTAGCCGTGATGTCGTCCGTACCGTGCAGGATACTCCGTTTGCTACTGACTGTTCCACCATCTTTGTTGATGGCGATCAGCTCTACTACATTAGATCCATCTAGCAGGTTGAGCTTTTGCTCGAAGTTGAAACTGTTTTGCAGTGCCCCGAGAGGGATCTCTTTCTCTACCTGCTGCCCCTTTACGTCCAGGACTAGCTTCACCGATTTCAGCTCGACGCTGGACTTGATACGGGCTTCGAGCATGATGCTTTTTTCCGTGCTAAATGAAGATTCTATCCGGGGTGTCACCCAGATGATCTCAGGCAAGGTAGTGTGTTTGACTTCCTTGGTGAAGTCCAGTTGTATGGCGTTTGACTTCTCTACGAAACTTTGAGCAGCGGCCCAAAGGGGCAGGATTGCGATAATAAGTAATGCAATTTTTTTCATGACGATTCTCCTTTCTTAGTTATTCCGGAATAGCTGGCGGACCTTCCACAGCGGGATCCTCTATAATCGGTGGTCGGGTGATAAAATAGGTAGCTACCCCACCGGCGATCACCAATGGGACGACTTTTAGGAAAAAAGGAACACGAGGCTTAACAATGAAGACAGGGGAATGTACCTCCTGGTCTTTATTCCTCGAATCAGTAATATAAAAGCGGTATTTTCCAGGCTTTATAGAGCCCGGCATTTCAATATTGGCGTCCCCGGTATTGGCTACTTCCGGCAGCACGGCTTTCAATTCCTCACCCCGGTAAAGCTTAAATTCCAGGATGTTGGAGCTGGATTTTCCCGTCCAGGCAAAGGTGTAGCTCTTTCCCCTTTTCAATACCTGGTTTTCCGGAAACCCCTCAAACTCAATGAAGGGCACATATACCTTACCTCTCACCTCCAGCTCGATCTTTCCCTTAAAATCTGATCCCAGCTCCTTCCTGGCATTCCAGGTGATCTTATTGTTGATACCGGGACGCACCTCAAGGCCCACATCCCCGATCACCTCTTTTACAGGGGCTATGGTACTGTCGGTGAGCAGGTATAGATAGATAGAGTAAAACCTATCCTGGGTAGTATCCAGCAGGTCGTAGTGAACGATCAGGTTGTCCTGGGTCTGCTCAATGATGGTGATATCAAATTGCTGGGCAACACCTCGGAAACCTATCAATAGTAATGGCAATATGTAGATGATTCGGTTTCTCATGGCTGGCTGGATTTAATAACTCTGAGGGTTCTGGAAGCGCCGGGGAGCTCCAACTGCAGGATGTAAAGCCCATCAGGCAGCTCATCTCCCTGCTGGTCTACACCAGACCAATAATATTTATGCTTCCCTCCTCTTTCAAATGCTTTGCTTTCACGAAAGACTGTTTGTCCACTGAGGTTGATGACCTTCACGTCAAGTTTTTCCTCACGATCCTTCAACAACAATGGGATGAAAAGCTCCTGTTGAAATGGGTTTGGATAAACGATACCTATCTGGTTCACTGATGAAGTCAGTTCCCCATCCAATGAGTAAACAACTTTCAATTTCTTTCCATTCTCCCAGGCAAATCCATAGGAGGAGACATTGCTCATATCGATCATTTCCAGGGTAGTCTGATCTACCAAAAAGCAAGAGCCTTCCAATGAAGAAAGTTTTTCAGCATCCCATGATATACTGGCCTTACCTGATTTTTTATCAGAAGCCAACTCAAAAGTCCATTCATATCCACTGGATATTGGTACGATATCACTGGTAAAATGTGGGGCAAAAAACTCGGGGTGGTGGGTAGTCATCTCCAGGTAGGAGATAAAGCGTGGGACCACAATCTCATCCAGGCGATCTTTACCATCCAGGGCTTCTTCGGCCATTCCCACACTGGAGATCTGTGATTGTCCATGCAGTGTGAGTTTCATATCAAGCTTCCAGTCAAAATCCTTATTGGTCCTGCCTGTAGTTCGGGCACCTGTCCTGGACGAGATGGGATAGGTCACTGTGCCGGCAGTTTCACAAAAGACAAAGACACCTTCCCAGGGAGCGAGCGTATTGGTGGTCTGATAGGAACCATTGCTGAATCCGTGGGCAGAGCCCAGAACGCGATCCGGGTTTGCCGCCTGGATAGCATCCCAGCTGATTTCAAAAGGGTATGGATTACCGATCTGGTTCCAACCTTGTCTGAACGTTTTGGTGTATGGGTTCTGCTGATTGCTCCCCACCGCAGTACCCTCATCAACATTGATTGTAAAATCCTTCCTGATGGTATTGAACCAGTATGCATTGCCCAGCTCGATGCGGCTACTGGTGTTGAGTTCCAGATATTCGGTCTGTCCATTGTAGTGAAACACCCGCCAGGTATCCTTTGTCTGCTCACCCAGAACCTCAGAGAACACATCACTAATGAGATTGTTATTTCCCAGGTTATAAGGAATAGAAAACATCCGGTAGGAGTTCGTCTTTCCGTCGAAGCTGGCTCCTGCAAAAGGAATAGAGGCATCCTGCGGCACTGATCTGTAAAGGAAAAAATGAACGGGGCTTGCAGTAACATTGCCTATTGCATCTTCTGCCAGGATATAACCTTCCATTCCCAACTCATCAGCCCAGGAATCCTCCGTGTTTACAGTATAAGTATTGCCGCTGCCCGCTGTCATCTCGATAAACTCAAAGTCAGCCCCTGAAATAGGTTTATAAAACAATATTGCAGAAGCAACTCCCGAACCACCATCAGTGACAGTAGCCGAAATGGTTGCTCCAAATGTCCCGGATGGATTTGTAACAACCGGAGGATCTGTATCTCCCGAAGTAATATTGGCAATGGTGATGGGAACACCAAACACATTATTGGGATTGATCTCATCGATCGGCACTGAAGTATATAGTACCACAAACAGGTTATAACCACCCACTGATGTGGAAGATGGAACTGTAATACTCCTGGTGTTGCTGCCTACAGGAAAGTCGAAAGAGGCTCCGGTAGCCAGGTTTGTCGTAATACCAAAGGTGTCGAGCCTGATATCTTCAGGTTCGAAGGTGCTGTTGGCTGAAAGGTAAACTTCGGCAGAGATGTCCGCATTGATGTCTACGGCCCCTGTATTGTACATCGTGAATGTCAGGCTGGTGCTACCTCCGGGTGCTACCTCATCTGGAGATATCTCCAACGAGGTCTGCAGGGTCAGCTCGGCCTGCCTGGGAATGGCAGTAGGCAAAAACCCAATCGTGAGGATATGCCCGGAAGACGTCCCTTTACCTGTCACTTGCTGCCCCACGGAGGGCACAATAGTATGGCCGGACCCAGTAGCCTTTTGCGTCCCATTGTTGACTGACGAGGACTGCAAAATGTGTTGAGAATTGGCCTCCGGGACCAAGAAACACCCAAGGATGATTGTGAACAATATCAATTTTTTAATGACCATTACCCTTTTCTTTTCCTGATGAACAGTATGAGCAGAAGAATGAGAATTATGATACTAATGACAATCAATATTTGTATCCACTTACAAGCCAGGCAAGTTTTTGTATCCGATGCCAATATCTCTTTCTCTTTGCTCACCACCACCTGTTGATATGCATCGCGCATGGTCAGCTCTCCTTTTGAGTTTCTAAGCGTGGTTTTTACATACACCTCGTATATTCCCTTTTTGTGAGTATAAGGATACCTGACAACGTATGTACCACATGGGTCCCTTTCAGGAGGACACCCTACCTCTTTGCCATCAGGAGTGGTAATTGAAACATCTATGTCCTCTACTTTTATTTCATCATCCGGATACGAGTTATCCTCCGGCTCAACCGTCACCACGATTTCATCACCAGGCTGTATATCACCATTTCCTGCATTCACATCTATGGTTAACCCAGACAAGGATGCAACTGCAAATCCTACCGGGACATTAGCCAAATTGATGTCTGATCTTTCTTCGGAGGCTGATTTACCCTGCAATTTCCACTGGCCTACATAGTTTGCCGGGTCAGCAGCCGGCGAATTGGTAACCTGGTAGATAATATGATTTCTCCCCTCCACTTTTGCAGTGTTTAACCCACCAGCACTTCCCTGGGTCAGAATTACACCTGAAGGTTGTACAATTTGAAAATCTGTCACATCACCAATTTCTTCCGGGTAGGTAATGGAAATGGTGATCTGCTGGTCAGAAGAAGATATTGTTGCTTCAGCGATGTCCACCCAATCCCCGGAGACAAGATTTACATAATATGTGGGATCAATAACACTGGCCAGGCCAATGGCATTCTGATAGATCTTGAAGAAGAAGCTATTCAGAGCCATAGGATCTAAAGTAGGATCATAATAGAATGTTTGAGGAGTGGCCAGGCCGGATAGATTAGAATACTGCTCAAGTGATGCCATATTAGCGCTTCCCATCCCGATAGAATATATATTAATATCCGGCCTCAGGGAGATCTCGTTACTAACTGAGCCTGCACCAACATCTGTAATAAGTGATCCTGTATTTTCATACCCATCTGATAGCATGATGATCACATTTTGCTCATCTCCGGAAGCAACAGTTGTCAGATGAGTATTGATAGCTTCTATGACAGCGTTTCCAGTTGCGGTATTACCCTGCGGCCTGATAAATGCAATGTCGTTTGTGGCTGCCGTGCTTACCAGGTTTGTCTGAACGTCTGATAATAGTGTATTCGTTGCAGTTGACAATGGAAGGTATGTACCATCAACACTGCTGTTATATTTCACGATCCCAACTTTATCACCGACGAACCCACTTGAAGGGTCTTCTACTCTCAGGTATTCCAAACCAAGAAAATAATCAGCAGCTTCCGAGACAAGATCAATCCGGCGCTTGAATCCTCCCATCCCATCAGCCTCCATTATTTGCATACTGCCGCTTCTGTCAAGGACAATACTGTAGTTAACAGAAGTCTTTTTGACCTCCCCATCCACTCTGATATCTACATCTAACTCGCTGGTGGTGCCATCGGCATCGGTATAGTTTGGCCCAATAGTGGATTCATCATTACTTACTGTGATTCGCAGTTTAACGGTAATTCCACCCAGAGTTGGAACATCCACTGGAGGAGAAAACATGATTTCAATATCCTGTGTGTCGCCGAAATTCAAGCTGAAAGTGGAAACTCCTCCTACAAAGGAAAAATAGGCACATTCGGTACAGGTTGGAGCACCAGTAAAGGAGATTATTTCATAAGAACCGGATAATGGAGCGCCTCCCGGGTTATTATTTGTTATTGTCACAGTTGTCACATCGCTTAACCCGGCCTCGATAGGATTTAAGGGGAAATCGACAAAACAACTTCCCGTTTCACATCCTGATGGAACAGTTATTTCCAGGTTTGCCTGTGCATTTGCCGATTCAATACTCAAAATCGACAAAACCAGGAAAAAGATTATTAGGTTATTCTTCATAGGTGACAAGGATTCTGATTGGTTTAGATAAAATATTGCCTGAATTAGAGGAAGTGTTCCAAATTCTGATTTGAGTTCCTGTCAGATACCAATTGAATTGATAGCCAGAATTATTGGTGTAGCTGGGGTGAACATGGAAAGTCGATGAGGCTTCTACAATGACAGATACAGACAAGATCTTTGAAGTCGTCAACCCATGAGCAATAAGCGCTTCTCCTCCCTGACTAGACGAGGTAGTCCCCGTATATTTTATCATTTTAATTGCCGGGGCACTGGCATCATCTCCCAGCGTCGTATATCCTCCAACACCCAAAGCTCCTGTAGTAGCGATATCCTGCGAACCAAAATCCGGTGATACCTTGGTACCAGTGAGGCTGCCATCTGCCAGGTCTGTCAGATCTGCATCAGCAGCCTGAGCACCCAGGCTGGTTCTTGCTGTTGCCCCGGACTCTACGGTCCAGACAGTACCATTTCCTACTATGAAATTACCATCAGCCACTGATAAAGCAGATATATCATCCAAACCATCATCATGCGCCTGAACGTCACTACCTATGGCTACTCCTATATTTGATCTAATGGCTGCATTACCTGCCGAGCCCAGCATGGTTTGTACATTTGCACTTGGGGTAATCCCTGCATAAGTATCCAGATCAGCATCATAGGCCTGCACATCGCTGCCGATGGCTACACCAAGATTAGTTCTTGCACTAGCGTAATTGGCAGATCCCAACAGGGCCTGAACATCAGCACTTGGCGAAATCCCTGCAAATGTGGTGAGATCAGCATCATAAGCCTGTACATCACTCCCGATGGCAAGCCCCAGGTTAGTTCGGGCTGTAGAGTTATTCGCAGACCCTAAAAAAGTTTGAATATCCGTTCCGGGAGTAATTCCGGCGTATGTAGAAAGGTCAGCATCGTATGCCTGCACATTGGTGCCAATTGTCAGTCCCAGATTATCCCTTGCAGCTGTTGCTGTTGCTGCACCGGTACCTCCATTGGCGATGGCTAATGAATTGGTAGTAATGTTGGTAGCATCAACGCCTGCTCCTACTTTAGAACCTGACAACACGCCATCGGCCAGGTCATCCAGATCCGCATCATATGCCTGTATATTTGTTCCTATGGCCAAACCCAGGTTGGTTCTTGCTGTTGCGGCATCTGCAGCTCCAGTTCCCCCATTGGCGATGGCGACACTACCTGAGAGGATGGAAGCATCTACTTCGTCAAGCAAGGCTCCGGATAATGTACCGGATGTGATATTGGTGGCATTCAACGTACTCAGGCTAAACATGCTGGAGGTAAGCTCGATCCTGGTGAGCGTTTCAGCAGCTCCGCTGGGGTTGATGACTATTTCCAGAAAGTATTTCTGATCAAAAGTGAGGCTCCCTCCAAAGTCCAGGGGGACCGCGGTGATCTGAGAAGCCCCCAGGATGGTATTGAAGATCCCCTTATCTACATTCACCTGGTGTGTCTCAGGACCCCAGACGAGCGATCCGCCTGTCTTTTGGGTGTAAAGACTAAACGAGACTTCCAATGCACTATTGGTGATAGGCTCTCCATCAGCATTGGTTAAGTATCCTTGAAAACTTAGCGTTTTAGGCAGCTGGCCAAAAAGACTAATACTGAGTATGCCAAAGCACACTGCAAAAGCGAGTTTCTTCATGAGTTAGCTATTAAGTGATTAAATAACAATGAACCTCACCACACAGAAACTACCCACTGATTCCTTATTATCTAATTTAATAAAAAAATGAATGTCATATGTACAGCAATGTGTATTTGTGACTTATTCAATAAACCGGGTTACAATCCAAATATTCAGCCTTTCCCTTCAATTGTAAAATTGAATTCCGCATTGAAACCTGAATTATTTGCACATATCACAACTTTAGTGGCATATAAAGCAGATATTGTCCTACCTGATGCCAAACCGGTTTAACTGAGTAGTTGATTTTGCAAATAAAAAAGCCTGAATAATCTCAATTACTCAGGCAATTATTTTCATTTCTTAATTGATCGTTATTGATACACTCTCACATAATCCACTTCCAGTGTTTGCGGAAAAGCCGAAGCGTCTACCCCATGACGGCCACCCCAGTTGCCTCCTACAGCCAGATTCATGATGAGGTGAAAAGGCTTGTCAAAGACCCAGTCTGCCTCATTAATATCAGTTTTCTTTAATTCAAAAAACATGGTTTCATCAATGTACCAGGCCAGCCGGTCCTGTTCCCACTCCAAAGCATATACATGAAACTCCTCAGAAGCCGTCGCCACATTCAGACTATCTACCTTCTGTGTGCCTAACATGCCATTGTAGTTTTCCGTGTGTATAGCACCATGGACCACCCCGGGATCATAACCTACATGTTCCATGATATCTATCTCACCATCGTTTGGCCATCTGATGTTATCGAGCGTAGGCATCATCCACAGGGCAGGCCAAGTCCCCTTTCCATCTGGCACCCTGGCTTTGAACTCAAACCTGCCATATTTCCAGTCTCCCTTTCCTTTTGAGATCAGTTTGGCACTAGTGTATTCACTGGACCCCATGTGGTCTCGCTTTGCCAGGATCACAAGTTTCCCTTCTGAGACTTTTACATTTTCAGGGGAGTTGGTATAGTACTGAAGCTCATTGTTACCAAAACCACAAAGTGCGGGACAGCCATCACCAATCACGGTGCTCCATTTGGTTGAATCCAGTGTGTCCTGATCAAATTCGTCATACCATACCAGTTGATCAAAAGTGGAAGATGTTTCATAGAATTCTTTTACCGGACCATTTGAGTCACAAGATGTCACACACCATCCGATGAAGATTAGCCATAATATTCGCATGAATAAGAAAGTTATTTATTGAATTAGTTTAGTTGGAAAACACGTATATAGTCGACAGCCATGAGCTGTGGGAACCTGGTGGAAGCGTCAGGGCTTCCCGGCCAGTTGCCCCCCACTGCAACATTGAAAATGAAAAAGAAAGGTGCCCTAAATTCGGATTTATCCGCTGCGGAGATATCAATTTCATTGTAGGGAATATCATCTACCAGCCACTGGATGGACTGCTCTGTCCAAACAATGGAGAATACATGGAACGCGTCTGCAAACACTCCCTGATCCAGCTGGTAGCTCTTGCCCGAAGTGGCATATCCGCCATCGGTTGAGTAGTGTATCGTGCCATGCACGGTATTTTCCCTACCTGCACCACCTATCATTTCCATGATGTCTATCTCACCACATTGCGGCCACCCGATCTCTTTAAAATTTGCACCAAGCATCCACAGGGCAGGCCAAATACCCTGGTCTTCCGGGAGGGCTGCACGTATGTCTACCCTGCCATATTGAAATTCCCTGCTCCCCGCAGTCACAATTCTGGAAGAAGTGTATGCACTCCCACCCACGGATTCTTTACGAGCCCAGATCACCAGGTTGCCATCTATCATGGTGGTATTTTCATCTGTATAATACTGCAGCTCATTGTTGCCCCATCCTCCGGACCCGGTACCGATCTCGTAAGTCCAGTCAGCATCGTTCAGATCATCACCATCAAATTCATCTCCCCATACCAGTGTCATCCCATCGTAGGATGTCGGGGTCATGTACCCCTCATCCGGAAGGAGGTCTGCGGGATCGGGTTCCTCTATTATAACCGTCTCAGTATACTGGATGAAATCTGCTGAAGTAGCATGTGCCTGAACCATCAGCTCATATTCCCCAGCAGCCCCATAGGTATAGATCAGCTCACCTTCTTTTTGTTCGATGTACTGATCATCTTCGCCGAAGTAAAACCGAAAAAAATTCACTTTTTGAGCTGAGGCTATTACACTCACCTGGTAGGGTTCAGTGGTTTGCTCAACCGTCACCTGGAGATCAGTAGGCAGCATGACGTTATCAATTGGAGTATCCTCCTGGCATGAAGCCAGGAGGATACCAACTAATAAAAAGACACCACATACTTTTTCTTTCATTGGTGACTGCTATTCTGCAGGTATCAATACAAAGTTCCAGTAACCGCCACCGATTGAGATAGTCAGTGCGAGCTCTTCGTCACTACCTACCTTGTTGTAGCTCAGCACTTCATACGTCACTGTAGCGTCAGTATCTGGTGGTGCTGAAGCATATTCACCTCCATTATAAGCTTTTGGCAAGACGATGAAGGCCCCGGTGCCAGTAACAGCGATCGTTGCAGGATCAACATCAGTAGCAGGAGTAAAGGTATAAGTATGTGTACCTGAGGCCCACGGAGCAGCATCTCCGGTCAGGTTAGCTTCATCCTGACAACCATCGGAAAGCCCCATATATCCTTCGCCGAAAATATCTCCCAAAGCATCGTATTCGAAGACATTCCCTGTAGAGAAGATAAACTGATCATTGAACAGACATGGACGATCCCCTGAAATGTCCACTCCCCAACCCGGGTACCACTCCGGACTGCCTTTGCTAGGACCTATTCCAAATGCATTCGCAGCCGGTTTAAGTTTCCAGGCTTTGGATTCTCCACCTGTCAACAGCTCTTCAGTCAATACGGTAATGGCATCCAGGGCAATGGTAACCTCTTTTGTCACAGATTTACTCTCTCCAGTAGCACTCGCAGTCATTTTTACCTGATAAATACCATCCCCAGCATAGGTATGGACCGGATTTTCTTCGGAGCTGGTATTTCCATCACCAAAATCCCATTCATAAGTGGTGGCGTTGAGCGATCTGTTGGTAAACGTAACTTCTCCTCCATCCACTTCAAAAGCATAATCTGCCACCACAGGTGCATACCCTTTGCGGATCAGTCTCAGGTACCAGGCAAACTCTCCATTTNCCCGGTCTGTAAACCGAAGGAACATTTCGTTGGCTGTAATGGACATGATTTGATAAGTGCTCACCCCTGTAGCATAGCCTATGAAACCACCTTTGGTTAGATTCAAAAAGTTGTTGCCCTCACCATCAGTTGTCACTGAATAGTTCATGTCTTCAGGTGCGGTATACGGTGCAGTGTAATCACCTACGGCAGAGGTAGCTCCCGGGAAGTTGGATTGCTGCCCACCATTGAGGAAGACATCTCCATTGGTTTCCACCACAGCTACGGACTGATTGAGATAAAAAGTGAACTCATCGTCGTACATTCCTCCACCCGCTTTTTCATTGGCACCTGCCTGATACCAGTCCGGACCAAAAGAAGACACCGGACCAAGACCAAAATGACCTGCCCGCTCTTTGTCTATCACCCAGGTTTTACCTTCTGCCACACCACAACCACCTGTCAGCAGTTGCAGCACTTCTACATTACAAATCTCAGGATCTGTCTCATCAATGGTCACAACCTGAGTAGTAGTGACCGATCCACCTTTTGTAAAAACTGTCAAAGTCACGGTGTATTCACCAGCAAAGGGATAATAGGCGGTAACCTCATCGCCTTCACCGGTGGTACCATTTCCAAAGTCCCACTTCTTCATGAAGCCATCGGAATTATTGCTAAACAGGACGTAATTGGGACCTTCCGTGCCCTCTGTCGACTCACCGATTGTTCCGTCTTCCGTAGTAGGGGGAGTCTCGGTTAACTCAAACTCTTCCTGACATGCCAGCAAGAGCAACACAGGTATAATTAATATGATTGTCTTGATAGATTTCATCATAATCATGTTTTTAATTTTTTAATACATCGGGTTTTGCTCCCAATTGCCTCCTGCCAGGTCTATTTCCACCTGAGGGATAGGGAATAGCTCATGCTTTCCGGCAACAAAACCATCTATCGCTGAGGCAGCCTGACCAGTTCTCACCAGGTCAAAAAACCTTAACCCCTCTCCCGCTAGCTCCAGCCTGCGTTCTGCCCAAATGGCATTGGTAAGGTCCGTGCCGGAACTGGTAATGTCGCCCATCCCTACCCTGTTTCTCACCTCATTGAGATAGGTTCTCGCCAATACATCATCGGGTGAAGCTTTGCGATTGTGCGCTTCTGCTGCCATGAGTAATACATCAGGATATCGGATAACCCTGTGGTTGACGGGGCTGGTAAGCACTACATCGGGTAAACCAGTCTCGCTTTGCCTCGGAATGTATTTATTGTTGTAATATCCGGTGTGACCTCCGGCACCCGGTGTGTAGCTGATATCATCAGGGTTGGGCTGAGCCGCCTTGAAGGCCTCAATATCCAGGATGGAGCCATCCCTTCTCAGGTCTGATGGATCATAAAAATCATACAGGTCCTGGGTGGGTACATTGTACCTGTTTCCTGATCGGTAGACAGGACCTTCATACTGATAAGGTCCATTGAAGCCTACTGCCACATTTCCCTCAAGGCAGACAAAGCAATCGTAGCTACCACCTTCCAGGCCTGTGTACTCAATCTCAAATACCGACTCTGTATTTCCTTCCTCAGCCACAGAAAACAAGTCTGAAAAGCCCTGGCTATCTGTGATGGTAATGGTGCTGAAAGGCCCGTCGTTGATCACTTCATCCAGCACAGCTGCAGCCTCATCAAATTTGTCCTGATACAGGTAAGCTCGTCCCAGCAATCCTAGCGCTGCTCCTTTGGTCACCCTTCCTTTATCAGGATCTTTCCAATCTAATACCTCCGCAGCATCCACCAGATCCTGTTCGATCTGGGCATACACTTCGCTTGCTGGCGTCCTGGCGATTGAAGTCGCCTCTTCAATACCAATCCTTCGGTCCACGATAAGCGGAACCGCCCCAAAGACCTTGACAAGTTCAAAATAATAATAGGCTCTCAGGAATTTAGCTTCGGCGATGAGCTTTTCCTTGCCTTCAAACTCAATATTATCCTTGTTCTCAAGCAGGAAATTTGCTCTCGTAATACCGGCAAAGTTGAACCTCAATACATCCTGCAAAAGCGGATTCACCGGATTATGTGTCATTTCATCGATTTCATGAAGCGACCTCGAGTCGTTTACGCTTTCACCTCCGGCAATTGAATTATCTGAGGCAATCTCACCTATCCAATAGGTCGTGTAGCTCGTTTGAAGAAGATCATATGCTCCTGTCAAAGCCTGCTCGTAATCAGCTGGTGTATTGAAGTAGCTTTCTGCATCCTGTGCAAATTGAGGCTCCAGATCCAGCATTTCGTCGCATGACGGCGTTATCAATACTGCGGCCAATACGATCAGTGATATATAAATTCTTTTCATCGTTTTCAAAATTTAATGTTGAGTCCCCCCATAAACATTCTGGCTTGCGGATAAAAGCCATTATCCACTCCGGCACTTAAAGGATCTCCTGATCCAAGGTCCGGATCATAACCCAGATACCTCGTGAGCGTGATCAGGTTATTGGCCGAAGCGTATAGTCGCAGGTTTCGGATCCCAATCTTCTCTGTAAGATCTGAGGGTAAAGTATAGCCCAACTGTACATTTTTCAATCGGATGTATGATCCGTCTTCCACATAGAAATCAGAGAAAGTTGTGTTTTGAGTGGCACCGGTTGTTAACCGTGGATACTCATCAGTACTACCCTCTCCGGTCCACCGGGCAATGTTGTAGGCCAGCTGATTGGCATAGGGTTGCTGTCGCTCATAATTCCTGATAATTTCCTGACCTACGGCCGCATAGATGTTGGCTGAAAGATCAATGCCCATATAACCCACGTTCAGGTTTAGCCCCATGGTAAAGTCAGGGACGGGAGACCCAATCATGGTTTTATCGGCATTGTCACCAAAGCTGATGACACCATCGCCGTTTTGATCTACAAATCGAAGATCACCTGGCTGCGCACCCGCCTGGGTCACGCTACTCTCAGCAATCTCCTGCTGGTTCTGAAAAATACCGTCTGTCTCATAGCCTATGAAATAACCAATGGGAAATCCTGCTTCAAACCGAGTGGCTACGTTGCCACCAACGCTAAAGCCGGCACCGGGAATGAATGCAAATCCTTCGGGCACCCGTAAAACTTCATTTTTAATAAAGGTCACATTGTAGGTAGCTCCGAAGCTAAAGCCATTGTTACCAACCATTTCATATCCAAGATCCAGCTCCAGTCCGGAGTTTCTCACGTCTCCACCATTGACTACCGGTGGTGAGCTGCCCGCTCCATAAGTTCCCAGGATCGCAGAAACAGCCGGCTGAAATAATAGATCCCTGGTATTCTTGATAAAGTAATTGGCCGTAAGGTCAATGTTGTTGAACAATGTAAGATCCATCCCAATATTGGTTTGTTCAGTGGTCTCCCATTTCAGGTCCGGATTGCCAGCAGCTCCAATGGCAGATCCTATAACTATAGCGTCGTTAAACACATAGTTTCCTTCGCCGCCCAGACTGGCTCTGTATCTAAAGTCCCCAATCCTGTCATTACCAGAAATCCCATAGCTTGCTCTCAGTTTGCCGAAGCTGATAAATGCGGGCATCGATATGAATGACTCATCTGAAAATATCCAGGCTCCTGAAACGGATGGGAAATACCCGAAACGGTTGTTCTCACCAAAGCGTGTAGATCCGTCCCGACGAATGATCGCAGACAGCAGGTATCTTTTCTGATAATCGTATTCGGCTCGCAGGAAGATTGAAGCCAATCTTGATTTCACCTGAAATGAACCTACATTGTTGAGATATCCGCCTGTTGCCTGGTTAGCAGAAATATCCGCCAGATCCAATGAGTTATTGGGGATGTTGTATCCTGTTCCATTAAGACCTGAAGATGAATTCCCGAAATATGAAACACCTGCTGTACCTTTTACGGTATGCGAAGAGTTAAAAGTATGATCGTAGTTAAAGAAAGCTTCCAGGTTATAATCGAGATAAGTAGCTCTGCTTTCGTATACGTTGGCTCCCCTTTCAATCACTGTATTACCAATCATCACTGTTCGGGGATCCAGATTGGCATTAGCAGCGGTATTTTGTGCTTTGCTATCGCCGTACCAAACCAATGGACTAAAAGTCTTATCATCAACAATGGCGTAGTTATATCCTGCTCTTCCTGAGACTTTAAAGTCATTATTGATGGTATATTCAATTTCTTCCTTACCTGTAATTTTATTGGCAATGGACCAGTTGTAGGAATTTTCCATCTGCGGGATCGGGTTGATTATATCCGAAACATTCTCCAGGTAGGAATACCTGTTGTTTTCCCTGACTGAGGCTGTTGGATAAGCATTGATGGCATTGTAAAGGACAGATCCAATACCATTTTGGGGCAGCCCACTGCTCTCTTCATGTGTGAATAAAGTAACATGAGTCAGTTTCACATTGGGTGCCAGCTCGGTGATGAAGTTTACTCGCCCATTATACCTTTCAAACTGTGCTTTCTCACTCCCGACAATTCCTTCCTGCTTAAAATAAGATCCACCTATGTTATATGTCGTCTTTTCGGAACCGCCAGTGACGGTAAGGTTATAATTTTGTATGGGTGCTGTGCCAAACACTTCGTCCTGCCAGTCTGTTCCAGTCCCCAACTCGGTATTAGCAAATGGTGGAATCTGGCCACCAGCAGCAAATGCTTCATTCTTGAGGATTGCATACTCACGTGCATTCAACAGATCCAATTTCCGTGATGTCTGCTGTATTCCATAATATCCGCTCATCTCCAGAGTTGGTCGTGTGTTTTTACTGCCTTTTTTTGTTTCAATAATGACTACACCATTGGCAGCTCGCACACCATATATCCCAGCTGTAGCATCTTTCAGCACATTGATAGACTCAATGTCTGAGGGATTCAGGGCGTTTAATCCGGCGGCATCATAAACTACTCCATCCACCAGGATCAAAGGATTGTTATCCCCATTGGTGCTCAGTCCCCGGATCCTGATATTGGCAGATCCTCCCGGTGCCCCTGAATTTGATGTGATATTGACACCTGAAAGCTGACCCTGTAACGCCTGGTCTACTCTGGGCACCTGGCGCTGAACGATGGCGTCACTTTTGACTATTGAAACTGCTCCGGTAAGCTCTTTGGTTGTAGTCTCCCCATAGCCGATTACCACCACTTCACCAAGCTCTTCATAATCCTGCGTCAACGCAATATTGATCTCAGTTTGGTCTTTAACAGCAACCTCCTGAGAGGCAAACCCAACGAATGTAAAAACCAATACTGCATCGTCAGAAACTGTCAGGGAAAATGTCCCGGACATATCGGTTACAGTACCATTCATCGTACCTTTTTCGATCACGGTTGCACCAGGTAATGGCGAACCATCTGTGGCATCGGTAATTGTCCCTGATACCGTACTGGTTTGAGCCACAGCTAAATTGATAATACTTACTAGAGTTATCAAAAAAGCCAGGCTCAACCTGATTCCATGTGTTGTGTAGATTTTCATCAATATTCTATTTGTTTGATGTTTTATTTAGAAATTTTCAATTTCCACATTCTATTAATCGCACTTATTGATTGATTCATAATATCATGGAAACCAAAAAGCATTCTCAAATGTTAGGATTAAATACCTATCAAAAGAATATTGTGCCACATCAACGCTACATCACATGCATTTCATCACCTCAACATTACTACATCAATTGACAGCAAAAAGGGACATTTTGAACAATTAAAGGCGTTTTGGATTTGCAATTCACTAAATTTAGTTTTCACACACTAATACAACATGAAACCGATTATCAAAGACAATCTGCGTCAATCTGATCAGTTCAAGGTTGTTCTCTATATCACCCTGATAATGGTTGCTATTCCTTTATTTGCTCAGCAGGCGTCAAGGAGTTTTTCCAAGATCCCTGTTTCCACGACCTTTCACACAGAAGATTACAATGGGGGAATCCAAAACTGGGACATTACCCAGGATCAAAGGGGCTTTATCTATGTAGCCAACAATTTCGGACTATTAGAATACGATGGCAGGATCTGGAAGAATTATACTGTTGATAATAATACCCGTGTCAGGTCAGTCTATGTGGATGAACAAAACAGGGTTTTCATTGGTGGTCAGAATCAATTCGGATATTTTCAATCAGATTCTCATGGCAACATGACATTCACAAGTTTGTATGATCAATTAGGAGGAAAAGCCAGTGACCTGGATGATATCTGGAAAATCGTTCGGTTTAAAGACATGATCCTTTTCAGTTCATTCAAAGGACTTGTCATTTATGATGGTCAAACGGTAGAAAAGATCGATCCGGAATTTGGGATTGGTCTGGTCTTTAACCTGGCAGATCAATTGTTTGTTCATTCACCGGAAAAGGGATTGCTCACCTGGGACGGACAAAATTTCAATATGATCCCAGGGAGTGAGATCCTTCGAAGCGATTTGATCAGCGGTATTGTCCCCAACAACACCGGTATCCTGATCTTTCAAAAGAATGGGAATGTATTTCAATATCAAAGCAAAGTTTTTTCGAAATGGGAAATAGATTATGCTGACTTCCTGAAGAATGCCATCGTCAATATGGTTACCCAACTTAGCAACAACAATATCGCAATTGCTACTCAAAACAGTGGTCTAATCATTATTTCGCCTGAAGGAAAACTCATTCAGCACCTTACAAAAGATAAAGGACTCAACGACAGAACGGTTCTCACCATTTATGAAGATCAGTTCAGGAATCTGTGGGTAGGCCAAAACAACGGGATCACGATGGTGGAACTGGCTTCTCCATTTTCTTTGATCAATGAACAGACAGGGCTGCCCGGAACAGGGTATGCTGCTGCCTACTTTCAGCATAAGATCTACCTGGGTACAAGTAATGGGCTTTACTACCAGGAAGAAAACCGCAACCCATTGATGATGGCTGATCGCTATCAACTGGTGGAAGGCACTAATGGTCAGGTCTACAACATTCAGCAGATAGGAAATGATCTGCTGCTGGCCCATCACAAAGGCGCATATCGTGTCACTGGAAACAAAACACAACCCATCTTCACAGAAACAGGCACCTGGAAATACAGCAGACCTGATGCTACATCAAAGCTTATTCTGGGTACATACGAAGGTTTTAGGTTGATAGACAGCCCGGTGGAACGAAATATCTGGAAAATTGGTGACTTTGCTGAGTCCAGCCGGGTATTTGAATTCATCAATGACACCACATTATTTATGACTCATGGGTATAAAGGTGTTTATAAGCTCACTCTGAATAGTTCCTATTCAGACATTCTAAGCCAGCAATTTTACGGGGCAGAAAAAGGCTTCCCTTCCAACATACTTATCAATGTATTCAGGTTAGGGGATCAACTTGTTTTTCCTGCTGAAACGGGAATCTTCACTTACGATGCTGATTCAGACAAATTCCTCCATCACGAATTACTAGAATCGTACCTGGGTTCCGATGACCATGTTCGGGAATTGGCTTACGACATGAGGGGAAACATCTACTATTACTCAGTGAATGGTTTAGGCTATCTCGAAAGAATCAATTTCGGTAAGTATGAAAAGCACGAAAAACCTTTCAACAGGATCCGGAAATACCTCAGCGACGATTTCGAAAACATCACAATCATTGATCATGAAAATGTCCTTTTTGGTGCAAAAGAAGGCTTTATCCATTATAATCCTAGTGTTCAATACCAGCAGGATCAAACATTCAAAACTTATATCAGGGAAATTGTTTCAGTGACAGACACAGTCAAAACATTGTATGGGGGTGCCTATCCTTTCCTACCAGATGGACCCAACATCCCTGCAAACTTCTCCTCTCTCAAATTCAGCTTTTCTTCGCCATATTTTAACGGTCAGGAGGATCTGCTTTACCAGTACCAATTGGAGAATTTTGATCAGGGATGGTCTGAATGGTCTCGTGTGGCCGAAAAGGAGTATACCAACCTGTATGAAGGAGACTATGTCTTCAATGTAAGGGCGAAAAATGCCTTTAATCAGATAAGTGAACCAGCTATTTTCCAGTTTACCGTATTCCCTCCCTGGTATCGATCACGGGTTGCCTATTTTATTTATTTCGCGTCCATAGCCTTCACTTTTGGTGTGGTTTTGTACACACAGAACAAACGACACAAAAGGCAGCAAAAGGCCATGACAATCAAACAGAAACGTGAGCTACTAAAGAAAGACAATGAACTCGAAGAAGTATCAAAAAAGTCAAAAGAGGAGATCACCCGACTACGAAATGAAAAACTCAGGGCAGAGATCGACCATAAAAACCGGGAGCTTGCTACCAATACCATGCACCTGATCAATAAGAATGAATTTATGCTCAGCTTAAAAGAATCTATTCAGGCGGTGGCCAAAAATGGCCAGGATCATAAAGATTCACTCAAGAAAATCATCAAAGACATTGATCGGAACTTATCAGAAGATGATGGGTGGGAGCAATTTACCAGGCATTTCGACCAGGTGCACGGTGACTTCCTGACGAACATCAAGAATAAACACCCTAAGCTCACACCACAGGAAATTAAATTGTGTGCTTACCTGAGGATGAACATGACATCCAAAGAAATCGCTAACCTGCTCAACATATCAGTCAGAGGTGTGGAGATCAGCCGATACCGGTTGAGAAAGAAGCTGGAGCTGGATCATGATACTAACCTCGTGAGTTACATGCTCCATTTCACTTAATTTTATTAGTTGCCCGAAATACTAGAGGTTGTTGTATTTTGACTCACGTGTTTTACGTAAAACTTAGGGCTTGTAACGGAAGAGAAAAAAGCGATTGACATTAAGAACAATACGGCCAATAGAATTCTGGCTTTTGTTGAAACCTGGCTAAATCCGATGAAATTCATAACACTGTATATTAGGTTGGAAAATAAATACAAAACTACAGTCACAAACTGTATGCCAGAATACTGAGATATACGTAAAATATTTTCAGAGAAATACCGATAGCTAGTAGGGTGATCATCTTATTGGAAAATGAATTATCTCCGCTCTGGTGCACATCTGAAACCCGGTAAACTAAGATCCGCCACTTTTTTCAGGATGACGTTGAAAATGTCGTTATGAGAATCGCTTCAACGGACCCAAAACAGAAACTGCAAAGTATAATCCATCCCCTTCCTTTAGTCTGGTCTTCAAAATATTCTCTAAATTTTCCAAAACTTTAACTCTATTGTTCATTCAAAATACACCCCATTGAAGAAAGATAAGCAATACATCATCGCCTTCGACCAGGGAACAACCAGCTCCCGCGCTTTACTGGTAGATACCGACGGCCAACTCTGCGACATCGCCCAGCAGGAATTCAAACAGATCTTCCCCAAGCCGGGCTGGGTGGAGCACGACCCTGCTGAGATATGGTCTTCACAGTGGGCAGTGTTTAAAAAGTTAATCGATAAGAATAAGCTCAATGCGGACCAGATAGTGAGCATCGGCATCACCAACCAGCGTGAGACCACAGTAATCTGGGACCGAAAGACAGGACAACCCATCTATAACGCACTGGTCTGGCAGGACAAACGAACTGCCCCTCAATGTGAAGTGCTAAAAGAAAAAGGTCTGACGGACTATGTGAAAGAGCATACAGGGCTTGTGATCGACTCTTACTTCTGCGCCACTAAGATCCATTGGATACTGGAGAATGTGAATGGAGCCAAGGCAAAAGCAGCCAATGGAGAGCTCTGTTTTGGTACAATTGATACCTGGCTGATCTGGAACCTGACCAAAGGCAAATCCCATGTGACTGACCATACCAATGCTAGTCGGACCATGCTTTTCGATATTGTGAAGATGGACTGGGACAAAAAGTTATTACAGGAACTGGACATCCCGGAATCAATGCTTCCTTCCGTTCAGCCGTCTGGAAGTCATTTCGGAGACTTTGAGTTTGAAGGCGTAAAAATACCCATCAATGGGGTAGCAGGTGACCAGCAGGCAGCCCTTTTCGGTCAGGCATGCTTCAGCCCCGGACTAGCCAAAAACACCTATGGCACAGGCTGCTTCCTGCTTATGAATATGGGATCCAAGCACGTAGTATCTCAAAACGGACTCCTCACCACACTGGCTTGCAGCATGAACGATCAGCCGGTATACGCACTGGAAGGCAGTATTTTCATTGCCGGGGCAGCGATCCAGTGGCTAAGGGATGGGATCAAGATCATCAAGCACGCATCTGATACAGAGCAGCTAGCCATGGAATCTGACAAAGACGAAGTGGTGGTAGTGCCGGCCTTTGCCGGGCTGGGGACTCCATACTGGGATATGTATGCCCGTGGAGCCATTTTCGGTCTCACCCGAGATACAGGTATCCCTGAGATTGCCAAGGCTACCCTACAGTCCCTGGCCTTCCAGACCAAAGATGTGATCAATGCCATGATGGATGACACCAACATCAAGATCAAAACATTAAAGGTAGATGGAGGGGCTTGTGCTAACAACTATCTCATGCAGTTTCAGGCTGATATTTTAGGGGCACCCGTAGAGCGACCGGAGATCATCGAGACCACAGCCATGGGTGCTGCTTACCTGGCGGGCATCGTTTCCGGGATCTGGAAAATAGATGATGTGGACAAGAACAGAAAAGTCGAAAAATTGTTTAAACCTAATATTGACAATAAAAAACGGGATAGCCTCTACAGTCAGTGGACGAAGGGTGTGCAACGTGTGATGAATTGGAACAAGAAATGAATAGTGGAATAAATAAGTTCTCTTTCGTACGGAGATCGGAGATATTACAGCAGGCAGAGAAAGAAACTTATGACCTGATAATCATCGGTGGTGGGGTGACTGGCTGCGGGATCGCCCTGGATGCCGCCTCACGTGGCATCAAGACCCTACTCATCGATAAAAATGATATCGCTTCAGGCACCAGCAGCAAATCAACCAAACTTATACACGGAGGCCTCAGGTATCTGAAACAATTCGACATCGGGCTCGTGACCAAGACTGGTAGAGAAAGAGCTGTGGTGCATAGACTGGCTCCACATCTTGTACACCCTGAGAAGATGCTGTTGCCGATTGTGAAAAATGGAAACTACGGCCGACTATTATCCTCTTTTGGCCTTTGGGTCTATGACTTACTTGCTGGAGTGAAAGGAAAAGACAAGCGCAGAATGCTTTCCAAAAAACAGACACTCCGCCAAGAGCCCTTACTTAACAGAAAGTCGATCATTGCTGGATTTTTATATGCAGAGTACCGGACTGACGATGCCAGATTATGTATTGAGCTGGCCAAAACAGCTTCAAGGCTCGGAGCCCACCTGCTCACTTACACTCAGCTGACAGACTTCATCTATGAGAATAAAAAAATAGTAGGAATCAAATGCCAGGACCTGGATGAAACCAAATCCTATTCGATCAAATCCAAATATGTGGTCTCAGCAGCTGGTCCATGGGTAGACCAGATCCGAAAGCTCAACAATTCTATTGATAAGAAAAGACTACACCTCACCAAAGGAGTGCACATTGTATTTGATCGTTCCAAATTACCCATTAAGCACTCCGTTTACTTTGATGGTCCCGATGGCCGGATGGTCTTTGCCATCCCACGTGGAAAAATCACTTATGTTGGCACTACCGACACCACATACAAAGAAGATCCGGAAGAAGTAAAAGCTAACCAGGAGGATGTCGTATATTTATTGAAAGCCATCAATCACGGATTTCCTTCAGTGTCCCTTTCCATGGACGATGTACAATCCACCTGGGCTGGTCTGCGTCCCCTGATCCATGAAGAAGGTAAATCTCCTTCAGACATCTCCAGAAAGGATGAGATCTTCGAAGCAGAAGATGGTCTGGTGTCAATTGCTGGTGGAAAACTGACTGGCTATCGTCGGATGGCGCTCGAAATTGTAGACCTGATTGCGAAAAAGCTGAGAAAATCCACTGATAAGATCATCTCAAAATCAGGTACCAATACCATCCATCTGACGGAAAAACCATTTGGGCACTACCGCAATGTGAAGCGTTATGTAAAGAAAACGGCCAAACGACTAGCTGAAAACGGGCTTGATCCCAAAAGAGCTGAATACCTGGTTTACAACTATGGTAAACAGACCAAAGAAATCCTCAGCAGCATTAAAAAATCAACGAAAGACCCTGAGGAAACACTTTTAATGGCGGAATTAGATTTCTGTCTGGAAAATGAAATGGTATTATCAACCATGGATTTCCTTGAAAGGAGAACCGGAAGGCTCTACTTCGATATTGAAAGTGTGACAAAATACCACAAAAAAGTGCACAATAAAATAGCTACAAAACGAGGATGGGATGATACAAGAAAACGGGCAGACGGAGAGGTGATCAACAAAGCAATAGCCAACACTTTATCATTTAAAAACCGAAATTAACCAATTGATTTACTGGAGGTTGTGAAGAAAAAAGACTAACATTCTCATCATTACCACTCGATCCCGATATAGGTAATTTACCTGAATATTGTTAAGGCAAAATAGGCTTTTTTACGGGTAGAAATGATCAGGTACTGGTCCTAGATTTGTATTTTAAATTAATTGAGTTTACCTATAAAATTTGAGAGCGGTTGTCGGGATATGAGACAGTAAGCCAGTACCATTGATGATAAAACCAGTAGAAAGAAAGCGAGAAGAGATCCAAAGGATTGGTTTTGATAGAGTTATTATTGCTGTTCTGACAGTTTTTATGCTTGGGACATCCCTTGCATTGTATTCACTGGACCGTGATATCCTGTCCCCCGCTGTCCTGGTGATCACGCAGGCAGGGATCCTGACAATCACCATGATCGTTGGTATTATATACCTGCTCAAGAGGNCCAACGGAGTTGCCACAAAACATGTTTTTTGGAATACCAGACCTCCTGAAGATCCAAAAATCCTGGATGAAACCAGGAAGAACTCCCCTACCCTGGAAACTCATAACCTTAAGCTGGCTTCGTATCGAAAAGCTTTGGAGAGGAGCAGCCTNGTATCGGTTACAGACCTAAAAGGAAATATAGTAGAGGTTAATGAAAAGTTTTGCAGCATTTCCAAATACACTAAAGAAGAGCTGATCGGTAAGAATCACCGAATTATCAATTCTGGATATCACAACAAGTCATTCTGGAAAGACCTCTGGAATACAATCTCTAAGGGGGATGTATGGCGTGGGGAGATCAAGAATAAAGCCAAGGATGGTTCATATTATTGGGTGGACACAGTGATTTGCCCCGTCTATGATGAGGATGGCAAAATCTCACGGTTCCTTTCTGTACGTCAGGAAATTACTGAGAATAAACGTATCCTCGAAGATCTCCGGTTTACCTCAGATATTCTGAATGCTGCACAGAAGATCGGAAGTATAGGTGGATGGCAAATTGATGTGGAAACAGAGCAGGTGAGCTGGACAGATGAAGTTTATAAAATCCATGAATTACCTAAGAGTTTTGACCAGAACAAGACCAATGCACTCGACTTTTACCTTCCGGAATACAGACCATTACTGGAAGAGGCTTTGGAAAAAGTTATCAAAAACAAGGAAAGTTTTGACCTGGAATGTAGATTCAACACAGCAAGAGATAATCAGAGGTGGGTCAGGGTAATAGGTAGACCCATAATAAAAGATGACGAGGTAAAGCAGGTAATCGGAGTGATTCAGGACATCACGGATGTAAAGACCATTCAGGAAGAGCTTGTCAGAGCCAAATCCGAAGCAGATGAAGCCAACAAAGCCAAATCGGCGTTTCTGGCCAATATGAGCCACGAGATCAGAACTCCATTGAATGGAGTGATCGGCTTCACGGATCTACTATTGAAAACAGAGCTGAATCCTATCCAGCAGGAGCATATGAAGCTGGTAAAAAACAGCGGGCAGTGTTTGCTGGATGTAATCAACGATATTCTTGACTTCTCAAAGATTGAAGCCGGTAAGTTTGAGTTAAATGTCGAAAAAACACCATTCTATCCACTAATAGAGAGTGTGATTGATGTATTGAAATACCAGGTTTCCAACAATAACATTAAGATGGTAGTTAATGTGGATCCGACTACCATTCCACAGGACATCTGGGTGGATGAAGTTCGCCTGAAGCAGGTATTGATCAACCTGATCAGCAATGCGAGTAAGTTTACTGAAAAGGGTGAAATTGAGTTATCGGTGAACAGGATAAGTGAAGGAAAGGGCACAAGTACCTTCAGGTTCTCAGTGCGGGATACCGGAGTAGGGATCTCCGAAGAGGTCAGGCAAAAGATTTTTGGTGCATTCAATCAGGCAGACAACACTACTGCCAAAAAATATGGCGGCACCGGACTTGGATTGAGCATTTCTCAGTCCATTCTTAGAATGATGGGAAGTGAGTTGCATGTAAACAGTCAGATTGGCAAAGGAAGCACCTTCTTTTTTGCCCTCGAATTGAAAATAAGCACATCCTCTACAAAGAAGACTCTACCAAAAGTGAAGATGTATGATGCATTGATTGTGGATGACAATGAGGTAAATATCCGCATCATGGCAAATACCCTGAGCCTGTTTGGAATCAATTCTGTAATGGCCACTAGTGGAAAAGAAGCCCTGGACATTCTCCGCCGCATCAAACATTTCGACTTGATTTTCATGGACTACCAGATGGCTGAGCTGAATGGACTGGAGACCATTGAAAAGATCCGAAAAGAGCATCAACTTATCGATGAAAGCACCAAAATTGTGCTGACTCACAGCCTGATTGAAGATGACCTTTGCGAAAAGGTAAAAGCATTGAAAATTGACTATCGCTTGCCCAAGCCTATCAACCTGGATATGCTTACGGAATGTTTACAAACCCTTGGAGGTACCAATAAACTACCGGAAGGGCGTGCTGATGAGAAAAGAATCAGGTTTTCGCAGAAATTGACAATCCTCGTAGCCGAAGACAGCCTGGTAAATATGAAACTTACCAATGCTATCCTTAAACGGGTATTGCCAAATGCCAAAATAACAGGGGCAGAGGATGGATTGTCAGCTATTAATATCTTCCGTCGTGAGACTATTGACATGGTCATAACTGATATCCAAATGGAAGAACTGAACGGCTATGAGTTGGCCCGAGCTATCAGAAAAACCGATCAGTCAATACCCATCTTTGCACTGACAGCCGGTACAATGGAGGGCGAAAGAAAAAGATGTGAGGATGCCGGCATGAATGATATGCTTAATAAGCCACTGGTAGAGGACGAAGTGGTGGCTATGCTGACCAATTGGTTTGCTTATAGTAAGTCAAACATTTCCAAAAACACAGAAGATCATCAGGATCATTTTGATTTGAAAAGCATCAGTGAATTGTTTGACGATCCAAAAGAGCTGGATGAATTAATAGAATTAGCCATTCCCATCCTAAAGAATTCCCTGGCTGAATTAGAAATTCATTTGGTAGCCGGGTATACTAAGGGTCTGAAAAAAGTTGCCCATAATATTTGCGGTACTGCCCGATCACTGATGTTGAAGAGACTGGATGGGTTTGCCAGCGAACTCGAAAGTCTGGATGAAAAGGCTCCTGATCAGGCTGAAAAACTCGTCTCAATGATCTCAAAGGAGATCACATTCCTGATCCGTGAGGTATTAACACCAGACAAAAGAAAAGTTTACAAGTAATAGACTTTTCAATATCAGTCAATAAGACTTCAATAAGCCTACCTTTTCATACGCAGAGTACACCCTCAAGAGGGCGAACTCATACGTATGAATTTTTGCCGACACTAATTACAAACCCGCTCATGGAGGGATATGAACCAGATCGACTTATGTGGGGACACAATTTTATCCTGACAGACGATAACGCTATTGAATAACTCAATTTTTGGGGCGGGGCGGATTACCTTCCATCATGCTCAAGAGATCATGTGAAATACCAGCCAGCAATTAGCTGTGGCAGTGCATAAACATATTTACCAGTATCTACTCATCGTTTCTCATTCCATTGAGAAGAATACCCAAAACAAAAATTACGTTTTGCTTACAAATACCAGGTAAATATTATTAACCTTAAAATAATATAATGAATCCATTAAACACAAGATCAAACAATCAATAAAATATTAGATAAATTATAATCATGTATAGCCTGGTTTTATTACCGTTCTGCATTATTTTAGATGTCAGGGTCTGAAATGGAATAACATTTAAATAATGGCACGCCAGCATGAAGGAATCGGTGATCTGAAACAATTACTAAAACATATGGAGCCCATACTCCATGAAGGTGACTTTGTTTTCACCACTGTTGCCAGCACAGATAATATACCCAGAGCTATTCCCCTTCTGGAATTCAAAGAGCAGGAAGGCACTACTTTGGTGATGCTTAGGCATAAAGCTGAAGAGTTGGGTCTAGCCTATACATTTGTTTCTGCCTGGATTTCCATTTCTGTGCATTCTGCACTAAATGCAGTTGGTTTTACCGCTGCATTTTCTACCGCATTAGCTAAAAAAGGGATTAGCTGCAACGTGGTAGCGGGATATTACCACGACCATATTTTTGTAGCGAAAAACGACAAAAACAGTGCAATCAAAGTACTTCGGGAGCTTTCTGGCGATTAAAAACACTTCTTTTAGCCAGGAATATTATATTGAGATATCATAATCAAAATAAAATCAGCATAATAACCCTCCAACAGTTTGCTTCAATAAAGCAAAGGACTTTAAATTACACGATATCAAGCTATTACCCATTTGTCAATCGGGTAATACCAGATTTTAACCAGCAATGATCGACGCAGACTACTCAAAGTTTAAGGGTTTTATTAAGACCAGCTATGTAATCGTAATGGTTTTGGGGCTACTGGTTATGATAGGATGGGCATTTGATATTACCGTACTCAAAAGCGTTATCCCCGGTTACAGCACCATGAAGTTCAATACTGCGTTGTCCTTTATGATTGTAGCGGCATCCCTCTATTTTCAGCTTTCAGGGACCAATTCAAAGAAAGTAATATGGAAAATTCCTGCTGCCTTTGTCCTCCTGGTTGGTTTGCTCTCGCTCGCTGAAGAATTTATTCATAAAGACTTTGGGATTGATCAGCTATTCTTTCGTGATGGAGTGAGTGACCTGGCTGCATCGGCCAGAATGGCTGCAGCAACTGCTTTGTGTTTCGTCTTCATCAGCTTCTTTTCCTTAGTATTGGGATCAAATAATAAACGGGTTCTGCAAGCAGCTCAGATCTCTTTACACCTGGCCACGTTCATATCATTTACAGCTATCATGGGTTATGTTCTGGGTGTGCCCGCTTTTTATAAGCATTGGATTATCACTTCAATGGCTATCCATACTGCTCTTGCATTTTTACTCCTTTCCATTACTTCTGCACTGATCCACTCATCGTACGGGCTAACATCGCTGTTTACCGGGGATCAAATAGGGAATGTGATGGCAAGGAAGCTCTTTTTCCAGATGATCATAGCGGTCTTCATTTTGTCATACATCAGAGTTACCTCCAGCAGGTTCAATTGGGTAAGCACTGACTTTGGCATCGCTTTACTAGCGCTTTCTTTTATTCTTGCTTCATTGGTCCTGATACGAAGCAATGCCCGTGCTTTGAATGCAGTAGAATCCAAAAAGAAGGAAGCAGAAAATCACCTGGTCCAAACAAGTACTATTCTTGATTCTACGCCTGACCCCATGATCATCATTGACGAAAGTGGTTCTATCCTCCAGGCCAACAAACAAACAAGCGAAGTATTTGGATATTCAAACGAAGAGCTTATTGGACAAGCAGTAGAATTGCTTATTCCTCAACGCTACAAAAGTCAACACGGAGCCCACAGAACCAGCTTCTTTGCCGCACCAAAAACACGGATGATGGGAACGGGTTTGGAATTGTTCGCTGCTAAAAAAGATGGTTCGGAGATCCGGGTTGAAGTATCACTAAGTCCCATACAGATAGATAAAAAGACATGGGTTTCAGCAGCTATCCGGGATGTATCCGAGAGAAAAAAGGAAGAAATAAAGCTCAATCAGCTGGCCAGTATTATTAACTCCTCTGCAGATGCTATCGTTAGCAAAAAACCGGATGGTACCATTCTCACCTGGAACAAAGCCGCAGAAAAAATACTTGGATATACCGCAGAAGAGATTATTGGCAAAAAGGTTTCCCTGATTTTCCCTCCTGATCTTGTGGATGAGGAGAAAATAATTATCTCGATGGTCACCAGGGGAGAAACAGTTTCTCAATATGAAACATTGAGGGTGAGAAAGGACAAAAAATTGATCAATGTTTCCATCACCCTATCCCCCATCAGGGACAACAATGGAGAGATTTGGGCCATTTCTGCGATCTTACGGGACATTACCAAACAGAAACAAGAAGAAGCCGAGAAACGACGGGTAGAAGAAGTTTTAGAAAGGACCAACAAGATCGCTCGTATCGGAACCTGGGAGGTAGACCTGGTAAATAATACTATTTACTGGAGCAAAGTCACCAAAGAAATTCATGAAGTGCCACCTGATTACAAACCGGAACTAGAACCTGCCATTAACTTTTTTAAGGAAGGCAAAAGCCGGGAGACCATCACCAAAGTAGTACAGGAAGCTATTCAGACTGGAAATTCATACGATGTAGAACTGGAAATCATTACCGCAAAAGGAAATACTCTATGGGTAAGAGCGATCGGTCAGGCGGAATTTAGTGAAGGAAAGTGCATAAGGTTATATGGCATCTTCCAGGACATAGATGAGGTCACAAGATCAAAGGTGACACTGAACCAAAGAAACCTGGAGCTCCAGACCATCCTCAATAGCGGGCATGTTTCCATTATTAGTACTGACACCGTGGGGACAATCAATCACTTCAATAGCGGGGCGGAAAAATTGTTACAGTATTCTGCATCTGAAATGATCGGTAAACAAACCCCTGCCATCATTCATGTGAGAGAGGAAGTAGAAGAAAGAGCGAAGGAGCTGTCAGAGATTTATGGTGAAGAAATCAGCGGATTTGAAGTGTTTGTAAGAAAAGCCCGTGATGGCAAATTCGAGTCCCGCGAATGGACCTACATCCGAAAAGACGGAACGACTTTTCCTGTGCAACTGGTCGTAACGGCAATAAAGAATGAAGTTGGTGAAATCACAGGTTACCTTGGAGTTGCCACAGACCTTACGGAACTTAAAGAAGTTGAAGAGAAGATGCGCAATTATTCCATCCTGGAATCAAAAAGTAAGGAAATGGAGCAATTTGCTTATGTAGCCTCTCACGACCTTCGAGAACCCTTATTGACCATCATCAACTACATGGACTTACTGCTCGAAGACTATGGCGACCAACTTAAAGGAGACGGAAAAAGATTCGCAGATTCTATTTCAAGAGCTGCCGCAAGAATGGATGAACTTATCAAGGGATTGCTGGATTATTCCCGATTGAGTACAAACAAAGAACTGGAGGATACTAATTGCAATGAAGTACTAGAAGAGGCCATGGCAGACCTGGATATACTCATAAAATCCAGTAAGGTTGAGGTGCTAAAAAACAAGCTGCCACATTTAAAAGCACACCCATTAGAGCTTAAGTTGCTTTTCCAAAACCTGATTGTCAATGCAATAAAATTTGCCAGAAAGGGCGTGAAGCCTACCGTGGAAATCTCAGCAAAGGAGATCAACCATGGTTGGCAATTTGCGATAACGGATAATGGAATTGGAGTGGACAAAAAGGATTGGAAGAAAATATTCCATATGTTTCACCGCATACATGGTAAGACTGAATACGAAGGAACCGGGATTGGCCTGGCACACTGCAAAAAGATCGTAGAGTTGCACAATGGAGAAATATGGATCGATTCGGTCCCTGGTCAATATAGCACCTTCTATTTTACGATTATGACCTCATAATCTTCAAAAGTATTTCTTGATAATTTCTCTGATTTATTGATACTTATTGTATGCAATACAGTTATATAAATAGATTACTTTTAAGGAATAGTAAAATTTTTTACTTTAATATTACCATTATCCGATATATTCTTGTTTGAGGTATACAATTGACATCAAAACCAACTAATGAAAAAACATTCTTACCTGATTTGGTCATACGAATAAGGACAAAACAAAATGAACCAGCTGACTGAATTAAAACCCGGAGAGAAATCACAATTTCATCGGGCCAATTCCCAAATATTGATTGTTGATAGAGCCCCTGGAGAGCTGGAAAGATTATTTAAAGATTTCCAAGCTGAAATTTTCACAGCTATTGATGATCATGAAGTCCTTTCTTTGGTTAGGCAATATGACTTTTCCTTAGCGATTGTAAAAAACGTATCATCTTATGAGCTGGTAAAAAGATTGCATGAAGAATCTAAAAACTCTGATTTACCCATCATTTTCCTTTCTGCTGCTTCTGCGGATTTAGAGCGTCTTTGCAAACAATCAGAGATCCATCACCTCTTTCTCCCTCCAGATTTCAAACAGCTAACAAGCCTGGCCTCGATTTTCATCTCAAATAGACTAAATGAAAAAGAGCTTTTAGAAAAAAACAAACAACTGGGATTGATCAATGCAGAGTTGGAGTCATTTAGTTACGCCGTTTCGCATGACTTGAGAGCTCCACTACGTGCGGTAACCGGCTTTTCCAATGTTCTGGTAAAGAAAGCCACTGATAAACTGGAAGGAGACCATCTTCGTTATCTGAACCTGATCATAAACAATGTTGATAAGCTCAATGACCAGATTGATGACCTGTTGATACTCTCACGATTATCCAGACAGATCATGCACATTGATCAGGTAGACCTGGCAGCTTTATCAAAATCGGTCTATAAGGAACTCACCCAGTCATTAAATGGGCCTTTTCCTGAAATAAAAATCATGGAATTGCCCAGGCTAAAAGCAGACTTTAAAATGATGCAAATGATGCTACATCAGTTGCTGGATAATGCAGTGAAATTTTCTACGCATAACGAAAAGTCTAAAATAGAAATTGGCTGGGATAATAATGAAAATGGAAATTTTTATTATATTAAAGACAATGGTATCGGATTTGAAGAAGAAAATGCAGAAATGCTGTTTCACTTATTTCAGAAGGCACATAGCGAAGAAGAGTTTGATGGTAATGGAGTGGGCCTAGCCATTGCAAAGCGTATTATAAACCGACACAATGGCAAGATATGGGCTAAATCAAATTCGGGAGATGGAGCAACTTTTTACTTTTCAATTCCTGTATAACACTATGAACTCTAACCAGCTATAGACAGATGCCCTATCGATTCAATACGGAAGAGTTGCCCGCCTTAGAAGCTTATAATGCTTTTATGGAAAAGCATCATGTTTCTCTAAATAATAAGCTTCGAAGCGAATTAATTGATGATCCAACATTTGGCCCTTTGATCCAGGTCCAGTCCCAGGATGAGCAAAAAGCCCAGCAGGCACATTCGAGAAAACTCGAGCATGAGGCAATTACGGAGAACAAATGGAAGGCTCATTCTGACCATTTGCTCAAACAGGGGATTACGTATGCCCGCCTTGGACTCAAATTTTCTGACTGGTTCCGGGTTATCAAACACTACCGTGATACATCCCTCCCATTTATTTTGGAGGAATTTAAAGACAATCCGGCTGAGATGGCCAGGGTACTCGAAGGCATGAATAAGATGGTAGACCTTGGGTTGAGTGTCATTGCCGAAGCTTACATCATCGAGAAAAATGCCCTGATCAAAGAAGAGCAAAGAGAAAAAGAAGAAGCACAGAAGGAGTTGCAAAAAAGTGAATCCCGCTTTCAGGCTCTTTTTGAAAATAGCCCTGACCACATCTTCATGGTAAACAAGGAAGGCATCATCGAATTTATTAATCACGTGGCGCCGGAGCTTAAGAGAGAGGAAGTAGTTGGAGCAAATCTCCTTGATTTTCAGTCGGATGAAAGTAGGAGCAAAGTAGAAAAAGCGCTGAAATATACATTTGACACGGGTAAGCCCACTATCTATGAAACTAAAGCTGTGCTACACGGCGTTTCCAGGTATTACGCCTCATCAGTTGCACCTGTCTTCAGTGGATCGGATGTGGTTTCTGTAGCCGTCATATCGCGAGATCATACGGAGCGTGTGCTGGCAGAGCAGGAAGTACGTAAGCTCAACCTTGAGCTGGAAGAACGGGTAAAAGAACGGACAGCCAATCTTGTGGCTATTAATGAGGAACTGGAAAGCTTTACTTATACCGTATCTCACGACCTCAGAGCCCCTATCCGGGCTATTGATGGCTTCACAAAAATCCTTGTGAAGAAACTTGATGGAAGGATTGACGAAAAAGAATCTCATTATCTGGACTGCGTATTGGAGGGCTCAAAAAAAATGGGCAATTTGATCGATGACCTCCTCTCCTTTTCCCGGATGGGCCGAATTGAAAAACGTGTTGGCCAATTTTCGATGCACCTGCTTTTTCAACAGGTATTTACCGACCTTACGACGCATCAGGACTTAAGCAGAATTGATTTTTCGATGGAACCACTACCAGAAATAAGAGGTGACAGGGAAATGTTCAGGCTAGCAATCAACAATCTCATCGGTAATGCGCTCAAGTACTCATCCACACGCGAAAAATCCATTATCCGGGTAAAGTGCGAAGAGGATGGTCAACGGTTTGTATTTAGCGTCTCCGATAATGGAGTAGGGTTTGAGATGGAGTATCAAAACAAGATCTTCGAAATCTTCCAAAGACTTCATGATGAGGACGAATTTGAAGGTTCAGGAGTTGGTCTGGCCATCGTAAAGAAGATTATAAACCGCCATGGAGGCAAGCTTTGGGTCAACTCAGAGCTTGATAAAGGGACTACATTCTATTTTTCAATACCAAAATAACAAAATGATTACATCAAACTTAGTAGAGATATTATTACTGGAAGACAATAAAAATGATGCTGAGTTGGCCATTCTGGCACTCGAAGAATTCAACCTCGCTAATCAAATGGTCTGGCTTAAGGATGGAAAGCAAGGGTTGGATTTTCTTTTTGGACGGGGAGAATATGAAGGTCGGGATGTTGGTAGACCCCCTAAGCTGATCCTGCTGGACCTGAAGATGCCAAAAGTCAGTGGCATTGAGGTACTACGAGCTATCAGGGAAGACCCCAGGACAAAGTATATTCCCGTCACGGTGCTTACCTCTTCAAAAGAAGAGCGTGACATCGTGGAAACCTATAAATTAGGTGTGAACAGTTATATTGTAAAACCTGTTGACTTTGAACAATTCTCCAAAAGTGTCAGAGACGTGGGGTATTACTGGTTATTGCTGAATCAAAACCCTGGTGGGCAGCTGGATTCTTAGAAGAGTTTTGTAGACTTGACTGTAGCTATGGAAAAGAAGGAAAAATTGTTGGTTTTGATATTGGAAGATCTGTTCAGCGACATTGAGTTGATTAAACTGCAATTTCATGAGTTGGAATTTGAAGTGGAATATCTTCTGGCTCACAACAAAAAGTCATTTGAAGAAAAGCTGGTGGAGAAACCAGACCTGGTCATCGCAGACTATACCATTCCGGGATACAATGGAATGAAAGCCCTGCAGTATGTGAGGGAAAAGGATGAGCTCACGCCATTTATTTTTGTGACGGGCACACTGGGAGAGGAAAAAGCCGTGGCAGCCATTAAGGCCGGCGCCACTGATTTCGTTACCAAAAACAGGATAGATTTATTGCCTGCTGCTATCCTTCGATCGCTTCGTGAGCGTGAAGAGAAGATGAAAAAGAATGCCGCCCTCGTAGAGATCTTTGAAAGAGAACGAAAGTTTGAAGCCCTCATAGAAAATTCCAGTGACTGGGTCAGTATTCTCGCAGAGGATCATTTTTTTCTTTACATCAGTTCATCGGTAAATCGTATGTTGGGTTATCAACCGTCTGAGCTCAAATCCCTTAATTATTTCGATCTTGTACACCCTGAAGACCAGGGGCAGCTCTATGAAGAATTTAGCCAGATCGGGACTACCAATGAGTTGACACTTACCCCCTATCGGGTACGGGATAAGCAAAAGAAATACCGATGGCTGGACACCATCATTGCCAATAGAACCGATGATACCGCCATCGGAGGTATTTGTGTAAACTCCAGGGACATCACTGAGACCCATCAGATAAGGATCCTTGATGACATCACTGCCAGGATTCAACGCATCTTCAGCTCACCCAAAAAGTTCGACACGCAATTGCAGCTCATCCTGAGATTATATAAAAATTATGGAGCGGCTGATTATGCAGAGTGGTGGCTGAGTGACATAGATGGCAGCAGAATGATCAAACGAGCTACCGCTTTCAACGGATCAGACCTTGTCCCTTTTGTTCAGAAATCTAAAATGACCAGAATTGGGGATAAGAAATCTGGTATCCTGGCCAAGGTATGGTCAGCAAGAAAACCTGTGTTCCTTTCCAATATCGATACAGACAAAGACATCAACCTTGCCAGTAAGGTCCTGAAATCAGTTCTCGGAATTCCCCTGATCTACGGTGGCAAATCTGTGGGAACTCTGCTCTTTTATTTCAGGTCCGCCATCCCTGAACTTGATTTTTTCCATAGTATCATGGAAACCACCAATACAGCTTTGAATATTGAACTTCAGCGACGCAAAAGCGAAGAAGAACTGGAACATCTGTTTAACCTCAGTCCGGACATCCTCTGTATGATGAGCCTGGAGGGCACCATCAAGAAGATCAGCCCTTCTGTGGAAAGCAATACAGGGTATCCAATTCATGAAGTGCTGTCTACAAACTTCGAAAAGCTGCTGCATACTGAAGATCTAAAAGCAGCTACGCTTTTCCAAAGAAATAAATTGCAAGGCAAGTCCATCCATTATTTTGAAAGCCGATTGATCACCAGGTATGGCGATTATAAATGGTTTGCGTGGTCAGCCATTCCATTGCTTGAAGAGGAAATTATCATTTTAATTGGTAAAGACATTCATGAGAAAAAGATCATCGACAAGACGCTTGAGGAACAAAACATCCAGCTTAGGCAAATTGCCTGGTCGCAATCTCATGAGGTACGGGCTCCTCTTGCGCGTATGCTGAGCATCCTGGAGTTATTGAATAAAAACAACGGGACCAATATGAAGGTTGAATACATAAAACACCTGAACGAATCAGCTAATGAGCTAGACACGATCATACGCAAAATGGTCGACACTACTGTTAATATGAATTTATCTATGCAATAAGATGAGCTATTGGGTTGTTGTTGTGGATGATGATCTTATTACTACTGAGGTTCAGAAGCAGTTGATCATTGAAAGTGGTCTGTCAGATCAGCCGCTATCATTCAAAGATGGAAAGGAGTTTATGGATGCCCTGGATGAGCTCCAGAAAAACCCAGACAAATATCTTGTGTTTCTGGATATCAATATGCCTACAATGGATGCATGGCAGGTGATGGACCAGCTCACAGAGGAGCAATGGAGCAAGGTGAAGGTTTACATCACCACTTCATCTACCGATCAGCGAGACAAGGAACGCGCCAGACAATATCGCATCGATGGATACATCGAAAAGCCATTAACCATCAATAAGTGCATGGAGTTGAGAGACAGACTTGCAGCGAATGGACCAAATGGTACCCATGTATGAGGTAGGTCATTCAATTTCACTGCTGGTAACGATCCACCAAAAGGTGAGGGGCGATCAGTTTTGAATTACTTTGGGAAAGCCTGCATAATGGTGTTTTTCAATGACCCTGGGCTGACATTGGTAATGCTTACCGATGTGCATTCATTGAAACTGGCGAATCTGTTCACTGATTCAACAAATGGATCCAACCAGTCTTTGATGTCATATTTTGTGTTTTCGATATGTAAGTGTATCAACTCCAGTTCACCTTTTTTACGATGTGCCTTGCTGTCGATCCTGCCAATGAATTCATCGCCAAATAAAATGGGTAAACAAAAATAACCGTACTGTCTTTTGGGTTGCGGGGTATAACATTCAATGCGGTAGTCAAACCCAAAGAGTTTCTCTATTCGATCCCGGTGGATGACCGCATTGTCAAAGGGGGATAAAAGCCTGATGCCGGCCTGTGTTTTTCTTTTTGTTTTCTCCAGTAAATCACTATATGCATACAAGGAAGGAAAGCCATCCAGGTTGATCTCTTGAACTTCCTTGTTCCTGGTCATCTCATACAGGATATCTTCAACATTTTTTCGGAGCTCCTTCCCTTTCTTCAGGTGGGTGATTTGTTTCACATTCGTCACCCCGTAAGCCCGCAGATGTGTTTCAACCAAATACCGGGCATACTCCAGAGGATCGGGCATGGAAGTATCGATGGAATCCGGCAAGACCCTTTCTTTGATATCATAGATCTTTTGCATGCCCTCCCGACCAGCGATCATCAGCTCGCCCTGCATGAACAGTTTCTCAAGAGCTACTTTGGCAGGCTTCCATTCCCACCAGCCACCCGATTTCTTATTCGGTGCCTGAAAGTCACGGGCCTTTTGCGGACCATCGATCTTAATCCTATCATAGACATGGTTCAGTATCTTCTGATCCACATTGTAGTAAGGTGATTGACGTTCCCTGAATCGTTGCATCAGCGGGATCGCAAAACGATAATCCCGCATCGGCAGATACGATGCAGCATGAAACCAGTATTCAAAGAGCTTCCGTTCTTTTACCAGCCGGTCCAGGTATTTTTCCTGGTAGTCAGGTACTCTTGTCCACAGGGTATGGTGATGGGCCCGATGCACCACCGAGATCGTATCGATCTGTATATAACCCAGCTTTTCCACCGTAGCCAGGACCGCTCGTTTTCCTTTGCCAAAGGGGTTTGGCTTGTGTAAACCCTGACTGGCGAGGATCGCCCGACGTAGCTGTGTCAATTCTCTTTTTGTCATTCCCGGCTAAGGTAGGCGGATTTGGTTTCTAATCATCTGGACTTGATGAGGGTTGGGAATGATTACGCCCCTTTGGGGCTTAGTTTTCTATATTCTAAATCACACAGGGCTGCACCCTGTGTTACTTTTGATTTCGCTCCTTTGGAGCTCAAGCTTAATGTCCAAAAACGTTTTGGTCGGTGACAACACGGTGACAACACCGACCAAAAAGCTGACATGTTTTTATTATGTGACATGTTTATTGTGACATTTTTTTATTATGTGACATGTTTTTGCTTAGGTCAAACCAAAGCCACCCTGACATATTTTTATTAGCCATGGCCAATATCACTTTGGCTTATTCAGCATGTCCCCCATCATCCGGCTGAACAATTCTTTCGGTGACTTATCAAAAAGGCTTTCCTGTTCGTCTTCCAGCACTTCGATGGATGCATCCGGGATCACAAAGTCGTCTTCCTGGTAGTGAAACAACCGCCACTTACCCTGGTGGTATTCCAGGGCAGTCATGTTTTCCACCCAATCGCCGGAGTTGAGGTACATCACCTTTCGTTTCCCGACTTTGTACTCCTTTAGCTTAGGCGTGTGGATATGACCACAGACCACATAGTCGTAGCCGTTATCAGCTGCGATACGAGTTGCCGTCTCTTCAAACAACTGCATGGATTTTGAGGACCCCTTCACACCATCTTTGATCCTTTTGGATAGTGAGATCCGCCCCTTCCCCACGAGTTGACTGAAGAAGTTGAATACTTTGTTGAGCACTATCAACATCCCATAACCTATTGCACCCAGTCTGGCCAGCCAGCGGGAATGTGCCATGGTCACATCAAAGACATCGCCATGGAAGATCCAGGCTTTCTTGGACTTTAGCTTGAGGGACATCTTGTTTTCGATATGCAGGTTTCCCACGCTCAGGCCTTCAAATTTTCGAAGCATCTCGTCGTGATTGCCTGTGATGTATGTGGTATCGATGCCCATGGAGATCCATCTCAGCAGCTGGCTGAGCACCTTCATGTGGCTCTTGGGCCAGTACCGTTTGCTGAACTGCCAGATGTCTACAATGTCACCATTCAGGACAACCTGCCTGGGTTCGATACTCTTGAGGTAATTGGTGAGCTCCTTTGCCTTGCATCCGTAAGTACCTAAATGAATATCCGACAGCACCAACAGATCAACTTTCCTTTTACTCCTGGCCTTCTCCTTTTTACCGGCTTTCATGATTCCATAACTGGTGATCAGGTAAGTTCGGGAATTGTGGGGAGAATGGAAAAGAGTGGGGCTCTGCTCAGACTTTAGTTCTGAGAGTGCGGCCCTGGGCGGTTCCAGTTTCTCAATAGTCAGGCACCGGTCAGCGAATTGAGTAGCAAAGACTAATTTGATAACTTTTGGAGGAATAAAGTATAGATGTATTTCCCCATTCTAAAGGAGGACACAGGGAGATTACTCCTCCTCCGGCCGGATCCCAAATATCAATAGATACCCGATCATCCAGAATTCACCGATGGTGGCAGGGATCACCAGAAACTCTCTCCACGAACTTCCCACTCCCGAGTAATTGAGGACCACATTCAGCAGGTAGCCTGCCCCACCAATGATCAGGACTCGTCCGAGCCAAACAGGCATGCGCCTGGAGCTCGTCACAATGTATCCCATTGGGATCAGCCAAAGGCCAAAGAACAAACTGCCGACCCCCCAGGCATCTTTGATGAGACCTCTCAAAAGTTCAATGATGATGAGTTTACTCTCCATGCTTTGGGTAGAGTGAGCCGCAATTTCAATCGCTGAGGCCATAGAAATGGCACTGATCATAATGGCCACCGCATTTACCATTCCCCAGATACCAAGTGCCCAGGCTGCCCAATCATTGATACTTTTAAACAATCGATAAAACCATACAGCTGCAACAGCTTGCGAAACGACAATGCCAAATTCAAACAGCAGTCTCACGCGAGCCAGGGACTCCTTGTCGGTCAGATTTGCAAGCGTCTTTTCCGATGATTCCGGATCAAATATCTGCGTGTGGTAAATCAGGAATCCTAAAAGACCTGTAACAGCCAGCAGCAGGTACCAGATTCCTGTAACTCGGGCGGTCCTTACCAACTGGCTTTGTTTATCATTCATCGTCATAATTATTTGCGGTGATACCCATCAGGGTGAGTTGTACATATTGGTTTGCCAAGATAAAGGGTTTTTGAATAACCAGGGATAAAGGTGGGTGATGGGAAGGTAATTCGGTAGGCAGACTTGTCACCAAGTGCTTTTTTTCTAAAGCTGCACCTGAATCCCCCTTACCCCTTTTGTGCAAGACCTAAGCCTTGATTCCGGGTCAAGAGCTAAAGGCAGATATCTATATGATATCATTTATTCTAAGCTTATTCAGTTCCCTACGATTTCCGGCCCTTTGAAAATAAGTCAAACGTGAAAACTTTGAAGTATCGGTTTTTCATGCCCGATCAGAAAATATTATTGCCACGAATTCACTAATGCCAACCTAATAAATTGAAAGATGATATTGCACAAATACTTTCACCTTCGGCGAAAGCGTAGCTGAGAAATGCAAACATATCCTGTCCGACTTGTCGGACTAATTCGTGGATATTGCTAAAAATCCATTTGTAGCTGATCTACATATAGTCTATGATTTAGATTAGTATGAAGAAAAAGTAAGAACAAAAAAATTTTATTAGTGAATTCGTGGCTAACACTTCATAGCCAGACAGACACCCACCCAAAGCAGGAATGCTTGGTTAAAGGTATGTGGCGGGTAAGTTGCTGACAATCCCCCTTGCCCCCTTTCTGAAAGGCCTTTTCCCTGTATTTAGGTGGTTAGCAAAAGGGGGACAAAGGGGGATTAAGAGATTTCTAACCCCCAAACGGCCCGTCATACTCCGTAAGCGCTTCACGGATCCAGTCGGCCATGGGGATGGTCTTGCGGTTGACCGGGTCGAACATGACCTGGGCGGTGCTTCCTGTCGCATGGAGTGTCTCTTCACCATCTTTTTCTGTGGTGATGGCGTATTCCAGACCAAAACTCTTATTGCCAATCTGGGAGGTGCAGACATGTACTTTGGGTACTACATGGGTAAGCATCAACTCCTTTTTAAAATCCACCTGAACACTAGCAATGAGGAAAATGTGTTGCTTCCAGTCCCAATTCGGGCATACCTCACCAATGTAGGCACCACGTGCCATCTCAAAGTAAGTCACAAAAACGGCGTTGTTGACATGGCCGAGCGGGTCAAGGTCCTGCCAGCGAATATGTACGGGTATTGAAAATTTAAATCCTTCCATTGGATAAAGGCTTTTGAAAAAGCAATTCTATGGAAGGATTGCTTAAAATCATTCTAATTGAAGGTTTTATTTAAAACGCCTCCATTGCCAGCTCTCTGTTGAGGGCAGCCCCGGCCATATTTCCACTGGATACGGCCTGCGCCACAGCCCTGAACTGGATGATGCTGTCTCCACAAGCATAAACACCTGGTACGGTGGTGGCATTGAGCATGTCTACCTTAAGAAGACCCTGCTCAGTCAGCTCGCAGCCCAGTGATGCGGGTATACCCGTGCTCTGCTCAAAAGGCACAGGAGCATATAAGGCTTCCAACTTCACCTTTTTACCATCATTCAGTATTACCTCACTCAGATAGCCCTCCTCGTGGACAATCTCACTCACTGGGGTGTCTATTACTTCCATCCCTTTTTGCTTCATCTCTTTGAGAAACTCAGGGTCCACATCATGCTTGTCCTGCGTAAAAAATACGACATCTTTTGACAGGTTATAAATTAGGGGAACAAAGTGTGCAGCATGCTCACCTTTTGTCATGATACCCGTCCGTTTCGACTTGTTTTCATACCCGTGACAGTATGGACAATGGATTACAGAAATGCCCCAGCATTCGACAAATCCTTTGATATCCGGCATCAAATCTCTAACTCCCGTTGCGATGATCAGTTTCTTCGCCCGGAAGTTCTTACCGTCACTGGTATCTATTTCAAAACCATCTTCGATCTTCCTTCCCTTGATGGCGAGTCCGTTCAGGAATTGAACAGTCTTGTATTGTTCTACCTGCTGCCTGGCCAGGGCAGATATCTCGGCTGGTGTCTTTCCATCCTGGGTGAGGAAATTGTGTGAATGAGGTGTCTGCCGGTTACAGGGCTGGCCGCTATCAATAACCAGTACGTCCCTAAGAGATCGGCCAAGAACCATGGCTGCGGAGAGGCCAGCATAGCTCCCTCCTATGATGATCACATCGTAAGAATGCTTTTGCATGTAGTATAGATTTTGAGTTGCTAAGCTAATCAATACGAATATTAATGCAACTATGTTGCATATTATCGACTCAAAGGATCCGGTAATGAACTAAAATCATCAATCAGCTAAATACGTTACTTAATGAAAATGAAAAATGTGAATACTAGCACTGGTTTGGCTAATTCCGGAGCCAACACTACCGAAACAGCTCAATCGTAAAATCCAACAGCTCTGTTCCTCCGGGATCCCCATGACCGGGGATCACCACTTTGAGCTCAGGTAATTCTTCTTGGATCATATCGACCGTAAATGACCAATCTTCTACGCTTGCATCGCCGAGATATCCTTTGCCAGCACCTACTGACTTTACCAGGCATCCGCCAAACAATGCATTTTCTGAAGGGATATAGCCCACGACATTGTCATAGGTGTGGCCAGCTCCATAAAATTTCACTTTGGCAATTTCACTCCCGATCTTCAAGGTTATCTCATTTTGGAATTCTGACAGAGGGAGTGGGCTCTCGTTCCTTTCACGAAGGATCTCAAGGGTTTTTTCATGGGCATAAGACTGAACTCCTCGCTGATGAAAAGTCACAAGCCCTCCCAGACAGTCCTCATGGAAATGTGTGATCACCACTGCAATAATGGTTTTCCCCTGGTCCCGGACCCAGTCAATCAATTCTACGGATGCCGTATCATCTGCAGGCGTATCGAATACTATGGCTTCGTCTCCATTGAGATAGATCATGCCATTACAACCCACCTTGCCGAAGTCATCCGTCTCCAGGTAAGAAACATGTGTAAAGATGTTATCTGCAGTTGATTTCACGATCAATGTCTCCGACTCATAAAGCACTGATGGTATCTTCCTATCAGAGCAGTCGCAGAAAATGACGAATATGGTGAAAACCAGGAAGATTTTACTCATTAAAAACGATACTTAAAGGCAGCCCTCAGCGATTGAGTCTCATAAAAATTCTGATAGTCGGCCACGAAACCTATGCCTTTGATCTCTTGCCTCAGTCCGTACCGGTTGAAGATATCGCTCATCGAAATGGTTAGCTCACCCTTGCCATTGAACAGCTTTTGCTGTGCACCAAAGTCAACTGAGCTTCTGGATAATTGCCTGCCCTGGGGTATGCTCTTGTCTGCTGCATACAAACCCGTAAGCTGTAGCTGTAGCTGGTTACTCACCTTGAAGGTGTTCACCACTTTGATGTCCCAGGTCAGGTCGGAGTCTTGATCAATCTCAAAGCTGTGCTCGTAAGGGAATAATAGCTGCCCGGTAAACTCACTGATCCTGATATTGTACAGGTTCAGGTTCCCCGAAGCTTTCCACACCTTATTGAATTCCTGGCTGACGATCAGCTCAAGCCCTGTGTGATTCATAGAGCCTGTATTGGCGTAGCTTTTCACCACCACTTTGTAGATACTTGTGGTGTCTTCTGTGTACACCCGCTGAAAAGCATCATCGATAAACCGGGTGTATCCGGAAATGAAAATGGATCCGCTTTCCCAGTAATGCTGATAAGCCAGCTCTGCTGACTTTGTGTATTGGGGCCTTAGGTATGGATTACCCACTTTCACCAGCTCATGGTCATCCGACTTGGTATAGATTCGCAACTCCGGCTCTCCCGGTCTGTCAATCCGCTGATTGAAGAATGCAGACATACGGTTGTTTTCATTGAACTTATAAGTGAACCTGACGTTGGGAAACAGTCGAAAATAGTTGTAGCTGTCGTTTTCATCATAATAGGTATTGGTAGGATCAATGTTGTAAAACACATCTGTATACTCTGCCCTGATCCCACCTTCTACATCATATTCTTTTTGCTCGTGCACCCAATTGGCATAGGCTGCATAAAGTCGCTCACCCCACTTCGAAAAGTTGCCTAACCCATCGTACAACATTGAGTTCTGACCTCTCTGCTGCTCATACTCCACAGGTAGATTTCGGATCTGAACCTTTGTACCCGTTTCCAACCTACCACCGGCAGTCGGTTTTACATAATCCAGACCCACACTGGTGATATGTTCCGTTCCCAGCACTGTCGTGACATCCCGGCCATTGGATCGGATCTCTGAGCTGTCATTGAGAAAATATGTTTCATCTTCCCACCCTTTGGAATACTGCAGGTTGGCCTGCAGATTGTGACCGTATTGATTGAACTTATGCTCGAACCGCAATGCATAATTGAGATAACCTGTAATCTCCTCCTCATTCCAGGTGATATACCGGTTGCGAATATTGTCCTGATCGATATAAGCTACCTGAGCCGTATCCACGTGTGATTCCCAATCGTATATTCCAGACAAGGTTAGGGTGTTCATGGCATCAAACAGATAATCGAATCCTCCTTTGACGATATAATGAGTTTGAGACCTGTTTTCAGGCACCTGGGAGGAAATGGTTGTTCCGTCATCATAATATCGGGTGGTGAATTCATTGTTTGGCAATCGCTCCTGGAAAAGCACTTCCGACTGGAGAAAGAAATTGAACTTATCCTGCTTCAGATTGAGGTCGAGGCTGGGAATGTATTTAGGCGTAGGGGAATAGCTCCCCAGGTCTGTAGGCAGATCCGGCTTGCGTTTTGCCAAAACACCAAGGCCANATGCAAAGCCTGCAGAGCCATGAAGTCCCGTTTGCCTTTCTTTTTTATAAACGATGTTGATGATTCCCGCCATGCCATTGGCGTCGTATTTTGCGGATGGATTGTTGATGATCTCGATCCGTTCAATATTGGCAGCGGGTAGGTTATCCAATCCTTTTTGATTGCCATAACCTGTCAGGCTGGACTGCTTCCCATCGATCAGCACGATCACCCGGTCACTTCCTCTCAGTATGACTTTCCCATCCTGGTCAAAAGAAATTCCCGGCATGGCTTTCATTGCATCCATTACCGATCCACCGGACTGGGCTATATTCTGCTCCATGCTATACGATTTCCTATCCAGACCAGCGGCGATTTCTTCTCGTTCGCCAGTCACCACTATTGCTTCAAGTTCCTCCGAGGATGCCTTGACCAGAAGCCTTCCCAAATTGTAGTTTTTATTGAGTTGTCCGACGTGGATCTCTCTTTTAGATACTTCGTACCCTACACATGAGATGGTAAGCTGGTAACTCCCCAGCCCAATTCCCTCAAGGATGAACTGACCATCTTCGCCTGAAATACCCCCATTGATCAAAGTCCCTGAACCGTCGGAGATCACAACAGAAGCAAATGGGATGGGTTGCTGAGTCTCAGTATCGATGGTCTGACCAATTATGCTGATATCCGTTTGTGCATATGTGTGGGCGATGATGGCACAATAGAAGAAACAAATCAGAACAGATCTCAACGTCATTGACTATACGGTATATTTAAATAGCAATTTACTACCAGTAGGATTAACGAGTCTTTTATTGTTTAAATTGGTTATTAGCCGGATCAATCAACAAAACTTTGGTATCCATCCCAATACTTTATAAAAAGCACCACCTGGACAAGGACTACACCTCCATTGGTTTGTTCAGGGCATTGAACCAGTGCTTTGAGATCAAGAAAGTGTTTTATCCGGGGTCTCATGTCCATATCACTCCCTCCCTGATCTTTCCTGAAGTGGTCTATGCCGACTCCTTTAGGAATACTTACAAATTCTTTGAAGATCCACAGACCATTAAATTTATCCGCAAGCATAAAGAATACACAGAAGAACCAATAATTCGATTCTATCAACAGGACTATAACAAACCATTTCCGGACCTTGGGAAAGAATTCGATCTATTGATATCCCAGTATGCTGGCTTTGTGGGTCAGGCAGCAAAACCCTATTTAAAAACCGGAGGATTACTGGTTTGTAACAACTCCCATGGCGATGCTTCGATGGCCGCTATCGATCCGGACTATGAACTCTTTGGAGTCTACAAGAGGGTAAACGATCAAAAATTTAACATCACCACCAAAGGTTTAGAAGGATATCTCATTCCCAAAAGTGGGATCCAACCCACAAAAGAACACCTGCTAAAGTCGCAGCGAGGGATTGCTTATATCAAAAGTCCCTCAGGATATATTTTCAGAAAATGTTAGCCTAAAATGCAGAGTCTCCACTCGTCAGTGAGAGACTCTAAAGGGGACCCTTGTTCACATCAATCCCCTTGCTTTTTCAGCATGAAGCTCAGCCCAAACCAGATGAGCAGCGAAATGGCGTAGATGACCATACCATACAGGGTGGTGATCATTGAGACTTTAAACCCACCCGCCAACAGTGAAGGTGAAACATCCACATTCATCGACTCTATGGCTTCAAATGCAGAAAACATCCCTATGAGCTGGCCCAACACCCCAATAATTAGCGCAAACAAACCAACCGACTTGATATAGCTTAGCTTTCTGGCTCCTGTTGCTATATCATCCACATTTCCTTTGATGAGTGACAAGCTGTTCACAACAGCCACGGCAATCATACAGATAAAAATGATCGTTAAAGTGCCCATAAATAGCGGGCCGCCCATGTAAAATAGATCGAACATGATTTTCAAATTTTAATTAAACATTTACAAAATCAAAAGTCCGGCTGACACACATCAGGTACAAGGTTGTATCCGGTCCGAAACCTGCATTCTACGGGAGAAGTGCTTTTTGTTTGTATAAAAACCACGATTTTAGTCATCCATTAAGTTACAAATGAGAATTCTCAGGCATATCATCTACTGGACTTTGGTGTTGCTTTTCCTCACACTTTTATTTGGCCGAAGCTGGGGAAGCTATCTCCTGGCCTTTTATTTTTCCAGTCTGCTCCTGCCGATTGTGATGGGCACCTCGTACTTCTTTAACCTCTACCTGGTTCCAAACTATCTATTGAAAGGGAAGTATTGGACTTTAGCATTGTATTCCTTTTACATGCTTGTGGTGTCGCTGTACCTGGAGATCCTGGTTGCACTCATCTCTTATGTGATCATTGCCAATTACAAGATTGAGCTGATGCGAGGTATGAGCTCATCCATATATGTATTGGGAATTACCTTGTATCTGATTGTGTTTGTCACCAGCTTCATCAGGCTGATGATCCGTTTTAGATCAAAGGCTCACCAGTTGGAGATCCTGGAGAAGGAAAAACAGAAAAACGAGCAGACTACTATCACTATCCGGGTGGATCGGAAGAATCAGCAGATACTTCTGGATGAACTGCTTTATATCGAAAGTCTGGACGATCAGGTGAAAGTGGTTACGGATCGATCGGAATCAATTACTCGAGAAAAGATCAGCCAGCTACATCAGAACCTGCCGGATAGATTCATCCGTGTGCACCGGTCCTTCCTTATAAATCGAGACAAGATAAGTTCATTTAACCATGAGCAGGTCATGATTGGGGAAGCCGTTATTCCAATCGGAAGAAAGTATAAAAAGCAGGTGATTGAGGAGTTAAAGGATATTCAGATGTTCAGACATTCGGACAGTCCGACGCTCCGACAGTCCGAGTGTCGGAAAGTCAGAATGTCGGACAATCCTTCATCAATCTGAATATCATTAACTTGGGGTATTGCAACAAACCCACTTTGTATGTTTCTCCTCAATCACTTTCACAGATATTTATCAATCATTATAATGCTCTCATTGCTGTATACAGTTGAAGCACAAATGCAGAAATTAAAAGTATCTGCCAATAACCGCTTTATTGTAACAGAAGATGAAGAGCCCTTTGTTTGGATTGGCGAAACAAATTGGTTTTTTGCGAAACTACCCCCCAGCACCATTGATAGCATACTGGATGTCAGAAGTAAGCAGGGATTCACCGTGTTGTTTGTGAGTTGCCGGGAGAAACTCCACAACGGCGATGGACCGGGCAGTATTAAAAACCCCAATGAAGCATGGTGGAGGTACCTCGATGACTACATTGCTAAATGCGAAAAGAGAGGCATGTACGTGGGGATCACTCTCGGATGGTGGGGTGTAGCCAGAAGCAACAACGAAGCAGATCTGTTTGATTATGGTAAATGGGTAGGCAACCGATATAAAGACCAAAACAACATTGTGTGGTTGACCCTGGGTGAAGCAGGTAGTCACAGCAGAAAAGCCACAATACCTGATGAAAAGATCGAAGCCCTGGTAAATGGAATACGAACAGGTGATACTGGCAACAAATTGCTAACAGTCCATGCTGATTTCAAACGAGGAACCAGTATTTCAAATCACTCAGACCTGGTTGATTTCAACAACTGGCAAACAAGTCAATGGTGCTGTATTGATGATCTCCCAAGAAAGGATGACCGTTCCTGGACGGTCTGGGAAGCCATCCAGTTTGATTATAACCAAATGTACGATGGTCGTCCAAAGCCAACACTCGACTCAGAGGCATGGTATGAAAACAACAAGGATTTCTGCGATGCCAAACCCTTCAACATCAGGAGGAGGGCTTACTTCACCATTTTTGCGGGTGCCCTTGGACACACTTACGGTGCAGGAGGGATTTGGGATGGTCTTACCTCCACGGAAGGTTGCAGTGGTAATGCACTGAAGGCCATAAACTATGAGGGTGCAAAGCACATAGGCTTTATGAGCGACTTTTTGCACGAGCTTGGCCATGACTTTTTGAAGCTTCAACCAGATCAGAGCTTAATACTTTCTGACAATTCCGAAGATTATGATTACCATGTTCAGGCTTCAATTTCATATGATAATCGTTTTGCTTTGGTATATTCAGCCAGTGACAATCCTTTTACGGTGGATCTATCAAAAGTTAAAGTGGACTCCATTTCCTCCATATGGTTCAATCCCCGAACCAATACCTACCAGGACCCCAAACTGAATCTATCTGCTAGTAAATCATACGAGTTTGACCCACCCGGAGAATCAGGACCCGGAAATGATTGGGTACTGATATTGGGAGACAAAGCGTTTGCAGGCAAATACTTATGACGCTGAACCTATTCTTTTCTCACCAATGGACTGTTGAGCATGCTTTCCCAGGTTTGAGTGAAGCTCTTTTCTGTTTCCAGTAAGTGTGCGATGACCTCAAACAATTTCTGATCATAGAAACAGGCAAACTCAAACAGAGGTAGGGATTCTTCCGGATCATAGAGTTTTCCAGTCTGATATTTTTCGATACCGGCAGCTGCTCGTTTTCTATCCAGCTCCACAGTGGTGTTTACCCATTCCTTGTGTTGCTTTTCACCAAGCGCATAAGGCACCACATAATCAACAGATTTTTTGATACTGCCCCCATTTTCGGATACATATTCATAGAGATGGAACCTGGTGTCGAAAATTGACAGGTTGATACAAAGTGTCAGCAAGGATCTCAAGCCACTGTTGTGATAGTGTAAGGCATCCCTTGACTTTAGGTCGTTTGAGGTTCCATCAGCGTACAATGAAGAATTGATGAATTCTTTAGTCCATAAAACGGCAGTATCAACCATAGCCTGATTCCCGGTAATCCCACCAACCAACCCGATGATCTTTATTCGCTTTACCTGCCAGTTGTTATTGGGCGTATGGGGACGCTCCAGTTGATGATTGGCAATATCCATCATCCAAGTTTCTACTAATTGCTGCTCCTGATGAGAGAACAGATCTTTAAACAGATGGTAACCCCAAAACAAAGTCACAAATTTGTTTTCATTGATTGTGTTGCCATCGGGGACGTATGTTTTTGCCCAGGACATCACAAACTCCTTGATTTTAGCTCCATACTTTGGGCTGGCATCACCGAAAGCAGCGTAGTAGAGTGTGTTGATTTTAGCCATATCACTCAGACTTATCTCTGTCTTGATCCTGGCAGGATCAGTGTCCAGCATGCCTTCATAATTCAGTACCTCCAGTGGCAATGGCTTATCATCCAAATAGTTTTTTGCCTCATGCAAAATAGGCTCAAAAAGCTTTTGTGCATTCTGATCCTTTTTCAATAATGCTTTTAGGTTTTGCTGATCCTGAGCACTCAGAATGATAGAGTTCGTGCTTAATGGGATAATCTCCTGGGCACTTAAAAGGATGGCGTGTAACAGGAAGAGGATTATTACTGGGGCTTTCATCGTATAATATTACAAAATATTCGGACGGTCCGAGTGTCGGAAAGTCGGAATGTCGGAACCATCATTAATCAAATATCCTTCAGGAAATGTACGACCTCTTCCTCTTCCCAAAAGCCCACACTTTTATGGAATCTGCGTGATTGCGTATCGGTAAGCCAGGTATCGGATCCCATCTGGATACATCCGTTTTCTCTAGCCCACTCTTCTCCCAGCTCTATAAACTTTCTTGCAATACCTGACTTACGGTAATCTGTTTCTACAAAAATCCCTTCCAGGTACCCAGTCGGTGATTGCTTGGCACCCTCTACATATTCTTTTCTGATCGTGAAAATCGCAAAGCCGACCTGCTTCTCTTTATGCCTGGCAATGTAGATCTTTTGAGCTCCCCAGGAAGGAGCTTCCTCCAGAAGTCTTTTCAGCTCCGCTTCATCAAAACCTTTCCAAAGCTTAAGACCCATCCACAGCAGGGCATCAAAATCCGAATCCTGATATTCGGAAAAATTGATCGGTTTAGTCATGACTCATTTTTTTCAAGCAAGTAATATAGCCAGAACAAAGCTAGTATCCCGATCACCTAATTCATCCGGTAAATCCTAATACCGATTATTCCAAACCATACAAAAAGGGTGAGCAAGAGCAACCGCTGCCACAGGCCATTGTGAGTGGAGGCTTCGATGGAATTGATCATAGCAGCCAAAAATCCTGTTGAGGCAACAAAAGTGAGTAAGTTGTAAAGCCAGAATGATCTCCACGCTGAATGGTTTCTAAATGAGATACTCAGCACTCCCGTTCCAAGGATCACTGAAAAGAAAGCAACGGCAGATACCTGGTTGTGGATGGTGTTCTCAATAGATCCTGCTTCAGGACATCCGGCATCACATGAAAATAGCCCGGCGAGCGTGACTCCAAGACCGAAGATCACAATCAAAAACGAGCCGATTCGAAAACTGATTCCCTTTGGCAACAGTGAAAACAATGATATGCCAAAGCCTATCATTAGCAGACCAAAGGGTAAAAACCCGGAAATATTCATCAACATGGCATGTGAAGTGTCAGTTGCCCCCAGTTCGCTTATGAACTGTGAAACATGATTGTAATCGCTTCTTAGACTCGCATTCACAAGCGTTGCAAGCACAAAGATCAGTGGACCAATCAATCCACCCAGCGCTAAATTTTTGAGGTTGGTGCGTTTCATTGTTCTGGTTAAATGATCGTCTGGAGTCCCCTTCCATTACACAGGGCTATTCTAATGTACGATTTTAACAGACACAGCGCAACCACTTAGCAACAGGCGTTGCTACCATCATATAGGTCTTTTTTCAAAATCAGGTTATTTCTTTTTAGGCAGTGGTGAGGGGCAGGTAGTGTGGAGTTGGACGTATCATTTGTCCTCAGGAAGAGATTCAAATTCCTTCTGTTTACTCGCAAACCATTCCTGCATGGCTTCGGGATTTTGCATTAATCCCTGCATAGACTCCATGGCCTTCAGGTGTGCATCGTCACCAAGCTGAAACATTTTGGTGCCGTGCTTCCTGCTCAGCTCAGCCATTTCTTCAAAGGTTTTTGCATGAAACTGCTGGTCGCATGCTCCTCCCAATTGCTTACATGTCATTGTTTTCATCATCTTCTGGTTTAAATGTGAACGAAATCAGATTTGCCTTTTATGCTATCGACCCCAACAATCAGACAAAACTTGGAGGGGCGATTGAAGTTTAGCCTCCTATCTAAATATAATAAAAATCAGGCAAAAAATGGGGCTTTAAAGACTCCTAAATAATGATATTGATAAAAAAAGCAGGTGTTTTATATTAATTTTCTTTTATTGATTCCTGAATCCCAACAAAAGTTGCGATTTCCTTAGCTGTTTGGCGGGCAGTCTTACCCACACCATAGATCGTAGCAGAAGCAAAACCGGTCCAATTTCCGTATCCCACAAGCCAAAGTCCTGGTTCACTCACTGATCGGGTTAGTCTCGTTTTAATGCGCCCATTTTCGACTACATTCAAAGGCTTAAGATGTGAAAAGTCGGGCTTGAAACCAGTACACCAAATCACAGCATCAAAGGGCTCTTTGTTTCCATCTTTCCAAATTATTCCTTCATCATAGAAAGATCGAAAAGGTCTGTGATCCTGGTAAACATTCCGTTCAAGCGCTTCCTGAACACTTTCTACCTGCACGATATCACTTAATGATGCCTTTCCCGAATCCCTTTGATTGCCGAGGAATTTTGCAGTTGCCTGGTGAAACAAATAGCGACCATCAATCTCTACAGGTAGAAAATTTGGAGTTTCCAATGTGACCCACTTCGTTTTGGCTACTTTGGAAATTTCAGCCAGGATCTGCGCCCCTGAATTGCCTCCTCCTACCACAAGGACTTTCTTATTAGTGAAGATTTCAGGAGATCGATAATCCAATGAGTGGATTTGCATTCCACGAAATTCGTCAACCCCAGGATACTCTGGAATATACGGTCCTTTTGCTGTGCCTGTAGCACTTACAATGGCCTTACCGAAATATGTTCCTGTATTTGTGGTAACCTCAAAATGATCGTCTTGCTTTAACACCCCGGATACTTTGGTATTCCTGATTACCGGGAAATTATATCGCTTCTCATATTTCGTGAGATAGTTGATGAATTCATCCTTCGTAGGGTATTCGTTCTTTGCCGGTGGCATCTGCCAGCCAGATAACGAGCTATATGTCGTGGGAGAGAAAAGCTTCAGTCCATTCCAGGTTTGCAACCATGCACCACCTGGCCGATCCTGCTCGTCGAGGATGATATAATCCAGGCCTGTCCTCCTCAGGAAATAAGCAACGGAAAGACCTGCCTGACCTCCTCCGATGATAATGACGTCGTGAATGTGCACTGGTTCTTGATTTAGTTCAATACAATAATCCGCTACCTGACCGAACGATTTAAAGAATTGTAAACGGAGTCTGACTCAAACTGTTTGCTAAAAGTGGCTTTGATTTCTCACCTCTTATGGATCACATAAGACCTGATCGCTTTGACCTTTGAGCTCCCTGCCGATGCGAACTCATAAAAATCAGCAAACCCAAAGACGTTGCCATCCTCCATGGTCATCTCACCATTTACCGCAGCTTCCTTTCCATGGGTAACTATAGAGTAGATTGTCAGTTCTTTGGCCTTATTGTCAATCATTTCCTTCAGGGCTGCTGCAAAAGGTTCCTTTCCTTTTATGGGTTCATCACCCGCCAGTGTCCAGACAATATTTTCGTCCATGTACTCCATCGCTTTTTCCAGATCATAGGAAACAAAGTAGATGGTAAGGTCTCGAATGAGTTCTCTTTTAGGCGAGTTGCCGCAATCAGCCTGGATGTTTAGCTTCATGTGTTTTATATGCTAATCCCTTAAAATCTTCTCCATAGCTTTTCCTTTGGCCAGCTCATCCACCAGCTTATCCAGGTACCGGATCTTTTGCATGAGTGGATCTTCGATCTCTTCAACCCGGTAGCCACAGATCACACCGGTGATTTTGGATACATTGGGATTTATCCTGGCCTGATCAAAAAAGTTTTCAAAATCTGTTTTCTGATCTATGTGTTGCTGAAGCATTTTCCGATCATATCCCGTCAGCCATTCGATAATGGTATCCAATTCTTCTTTGGTTCGCCCTTTCTTTTCCGCTTTTACCACATAATGCGGATAGACGCTGGCGAATGAGGTCGTGAATATTCTGTGTTTTGCCAATTGGTTATTGATTTTGGATCTATAAAGCTAAAGACTTATGTATTTAAAATCCAGAATTTATTGGGGCCATGGGGAGGGGTTTCACCTAAATCCCCCTTGCCCCCCTTTGTGCACGGGTCCAAGCCTTGATTGGTAGGCAGTAGAAAAGGGGGATTCCCAAGTATTGATGTTTTCATTTTTAGTTTGTTCTTCCCGAGGTCTGTCCCCTGACAGACCTTTGCTGAGGTCGAATGTGTTCTTGGTCTGTCAGGGGACAGACCATGGATTAAAGAGTTAATACTCTAACAAAATAATCATATCAAGAATGCCACCAATGCACCAATTGACAGCTAATAAGGTTTCCTGATAGGATTTGCGCGAAGTTCATCTTCGGTGGAAGAAGCCCTGAGTGTTATTATCAACCAGAAGCAAGGAATCCCCCTTGCCCCCTTTGTGTACGGGTCCAAGCCTTGATTAGCGGGCAGTTGAAAAGGGGGATTTCCCAGTTAATGACATTCTTTCCAATTCAATTTTAGGTGAGGTTACTGTGAGGACACTTACCACGGATAGTGTGTATTTTGTGGTTTCTACTACACTACCGGTATATTGAAAATAACCATTAAATTGATAACTTTTTCGAAATAACTTATAGGAGTAATCCCCCTTTAAAAAGGGGGACACAGGGGGATTAAAGAGTTTATGCTCTAGCATTAGATTGGGTTGTCACCAACCACAAGCGAGGAATTACATCAAGAATGCCACCAATGCACTAATTGGTAAGTAATAAGATTTTTTGATATGATTTCACGAAGTCCACCTTTCGATGGATTCAATCTTAGTTCGAATTGTCGAACGAATTAGTGGCCATTATTTGATCAACGTTAGGATTTTATGTCAGGGATGGACCATGGATGTTACATAGATTCAATTCCAGCTTCTGATCAGCACGATCGACAAGATGATAATGATCAATGCGATGGTCCAGATGATGAGGGCTGTCCGGGTCTTCTTTTTGGCGACCCCCTTTTCCCACCAGTTGCTGGGTTTGATGCCGGCCAGATAAAAGGTGACGATCCCGGCAATATTCAGGCTGATCACATTGGCGATAAAAATCAGGAATGAATTGATAGCATTTCGATAATCCTCGGCCCCAAGAAGCAGTCCGCCCCGCATCAAAGGTGGCAACAACGCAGCAGCAACCATCACCCCTACCAGCGTGGTGCCCTGCCCACTGATCACCGAGATGACACCGGCGAAACCGCAGATCAGTGCCAGCAGGATATCCTGGTAGTTGATCTCCGGATCAAAAGTGATGGCACTCATGTCATTGGCGAAGTACCCCCAGATCATGGAAATGATAAGTGCCAGGACAGTTGCAACGATCCCGGCTGAGATTGATTTNTTTATGATCGACCAANCTCCCAGAATGGTTCCAAACGCCAAAGACATGTTCGGCCCCAGGAAAGGTGCAATGACCATGGCCCCAATGATGATGGCTAAGTTATCTTTGAGGATACCAATCCCCGCCACAAAGGCAGACAACACAACCATCAGTACATAGTTTACCGTGAGGCTAACCGGTGCCCCCACATCATGGTACAATTCCTCCTTGCTGATGGAAATAAACCTCCCAATACGGATTTTATCATCCTTCTTTTCCTTTGGGTTTTCCACCCGGGGCATAGTGCCTTCGATGGGATAGATAATCACCCGATGTTGAGGGTTTTTTTCGAGTACAGCCAGCATATCACTGGCATGCTCATCCTGTGTCAGGATCTTTAAAATCTTCTCACCTTTGTCAGATTTATAGGTCCAACATTCAATGACATGATCCTTGTCCAGCAGCTTTTCAACCTCTTCAGCTTTATCTCTTACTATTACTTCCAGTAATCTCATCAGTCACCTAAGATAGCGAAGGTTTGGCTTGCTTATCCCTCAATGCTAACAAACCCAGTATCGGGCCAATAGCCAGAAATGCATAAATACTCCTGGAATCTGTCATGGTACTAAGAAAATTGATCAGTTGAATGCTGACGATGGTGATAGAAAATCCAATGCAATTGACAATGGTCAGTGCCGTGCCTTTGATCTCGGGGGTAGCATTCTGGGCTACCAGAGTAGAAAAAAGCGGACTATCTGCGATGACTACCATTCCCCAAAACAGCAAAAACCCAACAAATATCACCGGAATCCCAGTATTGAAAAGCCACGGAGACGCCAGACAACAAACACCTGACAGGAGGAGAGCCCAAAAAGCTGTTTTCTTTGTACCTACGGTCTGGGCTACATATCCTCCGATCATACAGGCTACTCCACCAATGGCAATGATGAGGAATGAAAGTAATGGAACGTTGAATAAGGCTGTCGGATTTATACGGGCATACTCTTTCAACATGATCGGTACAAAGGCCCAAAAGGCATAGAGCTCCCACATGTGCCCAAAGTATCCAAAGGCTGGAGATCGGAAGTTTTGATTTCGGAACACACTGAAAAAGGCCGACAGATCCACTTTCTGCCCAGCTCTTCGAAAAGGTCCATCAGGCACCAGTAGGAATAGCACCAAACCACCTAAGGTGGCAATGCCACTCACAATGATTAACACCAGCTTCCACGGAAAATCCCCTGTCATATCCCGGAGCAAATGCGGAAAGGCTGTCCCAATCACCAGTGCCCCTACCAGAAACCCCAATGACTTTCCCAGACCTTTTTCAAAATAGTCAGCCGCGATCTTCATTCCTACGGGGTAAATCCCCGCCAGGAAGAAACCCGTGAAAAATCGGAATACCAGGATGCTTACCAATGTGTTCCCCTCCCAGATCACCCCCAGATTAAACAGTGCGCCAAAAAAGGCACTCACCAGAAATACTTTCGAAGGTGAGAACCGATCCGCAATGGTCAGTATCGCGAAGGTTAGAGTGCCGGTAATAAACCCGAACTGTACCGCTGAGGTCAGATGACCCAAAGCACTTTCCTGTAGATCAAAATCAGTCACGAGATCACTCATCACCCCATTTCCTGCAAACCAGAGCGACGTGCAGCAAAACTGTGCCAAGACAATAA
>JAHCMM010000175.1 GCA_019192515.1 Cyclobacteriaceae bacterium SS2 | reverse complement strand
CCCCCAACGCCGGAAATGGTCAGCAAATTTGAGTCAGATGAAAGTACTGATGCCTACGAAAAAATGGTGGACTACTATCTTAATAGTCCTGGCTTTGGTGAACGCTGGGCGAGGCACTGGATGGACCTGGTAAGATATGCGGAGACCAAAGGCCATGAATTCGATTACGAAGTGGCCGGAACCTGGAAATACCGGGATTACCTGATTAGGGCATTTAATGAAGATGTGCCCTACGATCAACTTGTCAGGGAACACATTGCCGGGGACCTCCTCGATACGATAAGATGGAATAAAGAAAACGGAATCAATGAATCACAAATAGGCACAGCCTTTTACGCCATGGGTGAGGGCACACACAGCCCCGTGGACATTCGTAAGGATGAAGCCGACAGGATCGATAACATGATCGACGTGACCACCAAGACCTTTCAGGCCCTGACGGTCTCCTGTGCCAGGTGTCATGATCACAAATTTGACCCGATACCTACAGCGGATTACTATGCGCTTTACGGCGTGATGGAAAGCAGCCGGTTCACCCCAAAATCCTCACAGGTCACCTATGAAAAGCTTCAGAACCTGGACAAGCTTGGTGAAATCAAAAGAGATATTAAAGCTTTGGTAGCCGACAAATGGAAGCAAGAGCTTACTACCCATCAACCTTCAATTGAGACTTCTGAAGCCAACACCTCTCCGAGAAACATACAGTTCATTGGAGATTTTAGGGGGCCTGATTTAGATGGCTGGAAAAGCGACGGTTTTGCATTCGGTAATGCGACTACCCTGGGTGAAGTTCTTTTCGATGCAAAAGGTGAAACCATCCGCGGACTGGATGAAGGCAAAGCCTCAAGCAAGTATTTTTCTACCGGCATCTTTGGTGTTTTACGCTCCCCCAATTTCACGATTAGCAACGATTTTATAGGAATTCGGGCCCAGGGAATGAAGGCCTCCATGAGGATCATCATAGACAATTTCCAATTGATCAGAAATCCGATCTATGGAGGACTTGAGAAAAAAGTAAATTCTGAAGAATGGGAAAATGTGGTGTTTGACCTTTCCGCCTGGAAGGGTCACAAAGCCTACATCGAAATCTATCCGGGAGCAAACCACGGCGGAATGGTTGATTACCGCTTGCCCGAAAATGCTTATGTCGAGGTAGAGTATGTCATCGCTTATGATGATCAATGGCCAGAGCACGTTCCGATTCAGAAAGAAAGCCCATCCAACAACAAAGAGTTGATTGACAGGTGGATAGCCCAGGAAATCACATCCGGAGAAGTCAGGAAAATCAATAGTTTGCTCAAAGGAAATAAGCTCACTTCCAACTTCCATGAAGCAATAACAAAATTAGAAAGCTATCAGGAGATAGTCGATCAGGTTGGTGATTCTACATTTTTCACCGGAATTGATGAGGGATTCGGAGTTGACAGTCATGTATTTGTCCGGGGGAATCACAATACCCTCTCTGAAGAAAAAGTACCCCGGGGATTTCTAAGTGCAGTGTCCTCTGGCGGTGACCATATCCAAAAAGGCAGCGGGCGTATAGAAGTCGTAGATGCCATACTTGATCCTGAGAACCCTCTTACTTCCCGAGTGATGGTCAACAGAATTTGGCACCACCTGTTTGGCAGAGGAATCGTGGAAACGGTAGACAATTTCGGACTTCAGGGCAAGCTCCCCACTCATCCGGAATTACTGGATTTTCTGGCCATCAAATTCCGGGAAGATGGATGGTCAATCAAACAAATGATCAAATACATCGTGATGTCCAACACTTTTCAACGATCTGTTGTTGGGGACGATGAGGCCAAATCCAAGGACCCGGACAATCTTTACTTATCACATTTCCCACTCAGACGACTGGAGGCAGAAGCCATTCGGGATGGACTCCTTTTTGCTGGAGGCAATTTGGACAGGACTATGTACGGACCACCAGAGCTGGTCCATCTCACAAAATTTATGACGGGTCGTGGAAGACCAAGAGAATCGGGCACCATAGATGGTAATGGAAGAAGGACCATCTATCTGGAAGTGAGAAGAAACTTTCTGCAGCCGATGATGCTCACCTTCGACCGGCCCATCCCTTTCACCACTTTCGGAAAACGCAACGCCACCAATGTACCTGCCCAATCATTGATCCTGATGAATGATCCATTTGTCAAACACCAGGCGGAGTTGCTGGCCACACGGGTTTTGGAAGAAGCTGATGAAACCATTGAAGACCGGATTTCATTTATATATAAGCATACCTTGTCCAGAGCTCCGACACCGGAAGAGCTGGAAAGTACTCAAGCTATTATTGAGCAGCTGGCACTCACTCATGAAGTAGATGGAGATGATGCTATCAATGAATTGCAGGTCTGGAAGGACTTTTGTCACTCCATATTTAATCTAAAAGAATTCATATATTTGATATAATGGGACGTAAACACATCATCCATAGTGCAGTATCACGAAGAGAAATGCTGAGTATGTGCGGTGGCGGATTTGGCGCCCTGGCATTTACTGGACTTTTTGGGGGACTGAATGCAGCTTGTAGTAAGATTGATCAGCCTGGGTCGGTAATCAGCCAAATGATGCAGGCTTCACATCATGTCCCAAAAGCCAAACATGTCATCTTCCTTTACATGGATGGTGGTGTATCCCAGGTGGATTCTTTTGATCCTAAGCCCCGGCTTGCCAAAGAAAATGGGGAAGACCCAAAAAAGAAATTCAAAGTCGATAAGACACAGTTTGACAATGTAGGAAAGATCCTGAAGAGCCCCTGGGGGTTTAAACAATATGGGGAGTGTGGCATGTGGGTCAGTGACCTGTTTCCACACATTGCCACTTGCGTGGATGATCTTGCGCTTGTGCGGTCTATGGTCTCTGACTTTCCCGAGCACACCAATGCCAACTACTTTCTGCATACGGGAAGTGGATTACAGGGCAGACCCAGCATGGGTGCCTGGGTAACGTATGGCCTGGGGAGTGAAAATAGTAACCTGCCTGGCTATGTCGTGCTTGATGGAGGATTGGTACCTCCGGGAGGCCTAGACAACTTTAATAGTGGGTTCCTGCCAGCATCTTACCAGGCCTCTGTACTAAAAGCCGGGCCTTCACCCCTCGCTAATATCATTCCTGAAGAAAGCAAAGAGGGTGTTCAAAATCAGAAGCTGGATTTCATGAAGAAAATGGATGCCAGCCTGATCGGAAAGCTGGGACATGCAGATGCAGTTGAGTCTGCTATCTCGAACTATGAACTTGCGTATAAAATGCAATCATCNGTTCCGGAGCTGACAGAATTCGATTCGGAAACAAAAGCGACCAAGCAACTTTATGGCATGGAGTCTGATGATCCGCATACCAGGAGCTATGGAGCACAGTGCCTGCTCGCCCGACGCCTGGTAGAGCGTGGTGTTCGGTTTATCGAATTGACATGTCCAAGTGTGAAAGCTGATCGCTGGGACCAGCACAATAACCTGAAAGATGGTCATGAGCGCAATGCCCATGCGGTGGACCAGCCTATTGCCGGGCTACTCAAAGACCTGAAAGCCCGCGGCTTGTTTGAAGATACGCTTGTTGTCTTCACTGGTGAGTTCGGTAGAACTCCTTTCGCTCAGGGTACCGATGGCCGCGACCATAACCCGTCTGCCTTTAGCATGTGGATGGCTGGGGCTGGAATCAAGGGTGGTACAATTTATGGCAAAACCGACGACTACGGATACAGGGTCGTTGAAAACGAAACGACCATCCACGATCTACATGCTACAATGCTTCACCTGATGGGCGTGGACCATGAACGATTAAGATTCCGCTTTGGAGGTCGTGACTTCAGGTTGACCGACGTACACGGGCATGTAATCAGGGATATTTTGGTTTAGGTTTATATTATTTACGATATGTTTTCCAACAACTGTAAAGCCTAGGGATGTATTCCAAAATGGGCCCGAAGGTTATGATCAATTCTTAAAATCATACGGTTAGCATCCGGAAGGGGCTTAAACATATATTTTGCATAGAAGTTCTTTGCATCTTCATCTATGGGATCTACCATAATCACACTTGTACCTATTGACATTGAATGCATAACACATCTGTGTAGCGCATCAACTATGAGTTGACCTCCCAGACCTTTTCCAGATTCTTTTGTAGTCAATGCCAATCTTCCCAGCAATATGGCCGGATATCCCGAATAACTTTGAGGAAGCTTCTTCAACAAATCCTCCGGAACACTGTCTCTTGGAAGTTCTGCAGAAGATAAGGTATAATAGCCGATGACTTCAGCATTTTCATTGATAAGCAGGTATATCCTGGCCAGACCTGCTTTGGATTCTTTTGTAGCCTGAAATTGAAGGTAATTATTGAGGGTAGCATGCTTGCATGAGAAAGTATCCCGCTTGTACTTTTTATCAAATTCAACCGTTAGAAACATCTTTCTTTAACTTCTCACTTCGCTTTTTAGAAGCTTTCAAAAAGGAATCTGAAAGAACAGTTGGTTCATTCAAAATCTCCATAATTCTTTGCCTGTCCCTCATTGAGTAGATGACTTGGGAATACTTTTCGACTACCTTAGTGGCATCATTTACCATGGTAGTGATCACATATTCAGTCAGGTTCTTATACCCTTTCAAACTTGCCGCTTCTTCCAATAATTTTTTATGTACAGTCGACATTTTGGTGTCAAACCTTGCTAATCCATCCCCAGTTGTCATAATATTGAAAAGTTTGTTACTGTAAACATACGGTTTTTTACCGTATTTGTTCTTATAAATACGGTTTTTTACCGGACTCTAAATTTGAGAAATCAAAATAAAACCTATGAAATTAGTATATTCTGATGCTTGACTTTGACTAACTAAAAAGCCATAGATAACTTCTTTAGTTGTTAAGTCCTTAATCGATTTTAATAATCCTATCCTTTCCTCCCCTAAACTCAAAGACCTCACCTACCTTCCTGCCCACCATTGCCTGGCCTATGGGTGATGCCGCCGATATCACAAAATATTGCTCACCTTCATAGTTAATGGGCCCCAGACCAATAGACAGAAAGTATTTTCCTTTTTCCGTAGTAACCAGTGAACCAATTGCAGCCTGCTCAGCCTTTTTCTCTATCTTGAGAGTGTCGAGTAGTTGGCGCATTTTCTGCATCTGGTTAAGTTGGGTCGCTGCTTTTTCTTTTTCCAGGTGCATCATGGCCCGGTTGGTCTCGTATTTGTCTCCCATTGAGCTCTTGGAGTCTTCATTGGCAGCCTCCTGGTAATCTTTCATAGATTGCTCCAGCACCGCAATCTTTTCATTGACCAGCTGCCGGCAGTGATTAAATATCTTTTCCTTGATGGCACTCACGGTTTGAAAGTAACACTTTTACCATGATAGACTCCCTGCGGGAGATCAATAATAAACATAGTTTCACCGATCTTGGGGTTTGGGTAGCTGTGGTATCCATCGCCATCTACCTCATAGTGCCCGGATACAATCAATATCAATCTATTCAGTTTCCTGGAGGGATCAGCTACAGAAATCTCCGTAATCTTTCCCCCATCTACCTTGAGCATGACCATCCCCTGGCTTTCAAGTTTCACATATAAATCATCTGAAAAGTCTACCTTCCCTGCTTGATAAAAAGCAGCCTGGTAAACACCCAGCTCATTGTGTTTAACAGCTTGTAATTTACTTGTATTGCTTACAATTTCAATCGGGTTGTTTTCCTCAAAAGAGCTCAATTCATCAATCGTAACATCAGGTAATACCATATACTCATAAGAAGCATTGTCCGGACTTTTGCCATGATCAAGCCAGAGCATAAATACCTCCTCCTGTATCAGTTCATCGGAAATATTCTTTTGATCAGTAATGTCAGACCAGCGGCCTTCTTCCACCTGATTGGATAATTGGACCGTAGATGGGGCAGGAAAAACATAACCAATCTTATCCTGGTGTACCCACTTTGTGTTTTCAAGCTGTCGGCTTCCCTTAGAAAGTTCTTTGACTTCTGACCCCTGCTTTACGGTGACGTTGCTTCTTAGCAAAACCTGGTTGAGCGTTGTTGCCACTGGAAAATCGGGATCAGAATAGATGTCTGCCCCTAAGCATACATACTGATCATCAAAAAAGAACCAGGACTTCTTAGCCGTTACCAGATCATGAGGGCTGACAAAGTCAAATGCTACAGCTCCGTAATACCCATCCGTGACAGCACCCACAAAATCTTTGTAGCCTGGCTTTTGAATTTCGTCAGGTCCGGGAAGCTGTGGCTTTTGCATGATGGTAGTTCCGGAAATCTTTTGCCAGTCATAAACCGGCCAGATATTTTGGTATTCGTCTCCTTTTAATTGGAGATAGTTGGTTCCGTCAGCTCTGTGGTGGGTGGGCTTCCCGGGACCATTGTAGGGCACTTCCATGTTTTTGTTCCTCGTCGAGAACATCCGTACTGTGGTGTAAAAATTGGGTCTCTGTACCACAAAGTGCTCCGTTTGCCAAAAGAATTTGGCAAAGGAGGCAGAAGGTTGTGCTTCACCCTTTCGCAGCCGCATAATCTCCTCAAGCTCATCTTTTCGGTAATCCGTACTGATCAGCAACCGTTCTATCTCCTCGGTTCCCTTCGGTTCAAAGGTTGCTTTATGGGTGATACTCCTGTTCTTTACACTGATATCCTGGTAGATGCCATAAACCTGCTGTTTGTAGATCCCATCCAGGTAGTAGTCGATCAGGTGATTGATCTTTTCTGTGGAAAAGGCATATTTTGTTCCAGCCACATAATAGGCCCATTCTCCAAAATTGTTGGCGTACTTTCCATAACCGTAGGAATCCGTATTGTTGACCCGGTCGTGACGATGATGAAAACTGTAGTCATGTTGCATCCCTCGCTGACCGGTGGAAAATTTCACTTCCCCTTCAATCAGCTCGATGATCTCATCAAAGCGCTCTTTATCACCAATAAACAGTAGGTTCTTGGCCAGAATACCTGCTATTACAATCCTGTCACCGCTTGGCCGTGCTCCTGAAGCATTCATATGTGCTCTTCCTATGATTGGCTGTGCACCTTCCACCAGATTTTTAGGCAACTCGTCACCCATCAACAGCATCAGGTTAACCAGGTTGGTCGGCGTGGAAATCTGGTTATTGTGCCAATTGTCACCGAAAAAGTCGTTGTCCACCCAGTATTTAAGGCTGGTGGTCACCCGCTCTTTGATTTTCTTGCTCTTGTGATACTTTGAACCGGGTGTTCGATAAGCCTGGGCGAGATACAACAGGTTATATGTATGTCGCCGATGGGGGAATCCGGCTGTCCTGCTCAGGTCAGAATAATCAATATCATTGAAGCTGCCATCAGGATTCATCCTGGAAAGGATGTCCTCTACCCTGGCATTGTCAATGGAAGTTTTTAAAAGCTCGTCAACGACTCTTTTCTTGATAATGGTGAAGTCGTCATCTTTTTTGAGTGGGGTAAGGGCTAAAAACGGGCCCAGAAAAGCTAAGAGTAAGTACATGAATTTGGGTTAATGTTGTTTGGGTCTCTAAAATTACTGATTCGGGTCCAAAATCCTGCCTGTAGGGTGATTAATAAGATTTTATTGACATAAAAAAACCCTCCGCGAGGGAGGGTCCTTTCATCTATTTTTAACCAAGAAGTTCTTACTTCTTCTTGTCTTCGTCTACTTCTTCAAACTCTACGTCTGAAACCTCAGAGTCACTTCCTGCATTGGCTTCTTCGCCACCTGGAGCACCTGCTCCGGCAGCACCTTCAGCTCCACCAGCAGCTTGCTGTGCCTGGTAGATCTCTTGAGAAGCAGCAGACCATGCAGTATTCAACTCATTCATGGCTGTTTCAATAGCAGCCACATCCTGTGAAGCGTGGGCTTCTTTCAGCTTTTTCAATGCTCCGTCGATAGCTGTTTTGTTACCTTCGGAAAGCTTGTCACCGAATTCCTTCAACTGCTTTTCAGTTTGGAATATCAATGAATCAGCCTGGTTGATCTTTTCGATCTTCTCCTTAGCCTGCTTATCAGACTCAGCATTGGCTTCAGCCTCTTTCTTCATCTTTTCGATTTCTTCATCGGATAGTCCTGAAGAAGCCTCGATTCGGATCTTTTGCTCTTTTCCTGTTCCTTTATCTTTTGCAGAAACATTCAGGATGCCATTGGCATCGATGTCGAAGGTCACCTCAATCTGAGGCACTCCTCTTGGTGCCGGTGGTATACCATCCAGGTGGAACCTACCGATCGACCTGTTGTCTTTGGCCATCGGACGCTCACCCTGAAGTACATGTATCTCAACAGATGGCTGGCTATCAGCTGCTGTAGAGAAAGTCTCTGACTTCTTAGTTGGGATTGTAGTATTGGACTCAATCAACTTGGTAGAAACACCACCAAGGGTCTCGATACCCAGTGAAAGCGGAGTCACATCAAGTAACAATACATCTTTCACTTCTCCGGTGAATACACCACCCTGGATCGCAGCACCAATCGCTACTACCTCATCAGGGTTCACCCCTTTAGAAGGTTTCTTTCCAAAGAATTTTTCCACTTCTTCCTGGATCTTAGGGATCCTTGTTGAACCACCTACCAGGATGACTTCATCAATATCTGAAGCTGTCATTCCAGCATCAGCCAAAGCCTTTTTACATGGCTCCATTGACCTTCTTACAAGGTCCTCGCTCAGCTGCTCAAATTTGGCTCTGCTCAAAGACCTTACAAGGTGCTTTGGAATACCATCCACAGGCATGATGTATGGCAAGTTGATCTCAGTGCTGCTAGAGCTGGAAAGCTCAACTTTGGCTTTCTCAGAAGCTTCTTTCAATCGTTGAAGGGCCATCGGATCTTTTCTGAGATCGATACCTTCGTCTTTCTTAAACTCTTCAGCCAACCAGTTGATGATCACTGAGTCGAAGTCATCACCACCCAGGTGAACATCACCATTGGTAGATTTTACTTCAAATACTCCATCTCCCAGTTCAAGGATAGAGATATCGAAAGTACCTCCACCAAGGTCGTATACAGCTATTTTTAAATCTTTATTCTTCTTATCAAGCCCGTATGCCAATGCTGCAGCAGTAGGCTCATTGATAATCCTTTTTACTTCCAGACCTGCGATCTGACCGGCTTCTTTCGTAGCCTGACGCTCTGCATCATTGAAGTATGCAGGCACGGTGATCACAGCTTCTTTTACTTCCTGACCTAGAAAATCCTCAGCTGTTGACTTCATTTTCTGAAGGATCATCGCTGAAATTTCCTGAGGTGTATAGTTACGATCTCCGATTTTTACTCGGATAGTATCATTGCTTCCGGCTTCAAGTTTGTAAGAAACATTTTTTCTCTCTTCAGAAACTTCCTTGTATTTCTTACCCATGAACCGCTTCACCGAACTGATGGTGTTGTGCGGATTGGTTATGGCCTGACGTTTTGCTGGGTCTCCAACTTTTCGTTCTCCTTTTCCATCATCCAGAAAGGCCACAATAGAAGGTGTGGTTCTGTGTCCTTCACTATTTTGAATGACAACAGGTTCGTTTCCTTCCATTACCGCCACACATGAGTTGGTTGTACCTAAGTCTATGCCGATAATTTTTCCCATTGTAATAATTTATGTTTAATGCTACTTTTCTTTTTCCTGTCCATTTCTATTCATCAATGGTTGTGCCAATAGGGAAATGACAGGGAAATTGTGACAGAATGTCATAATTGGAAAGAAAAAAACACTAAACAAGTAGAAATTGACTGACTGACAGTCTATGAGGCGCCGGGATCACTCACCTCGCTTTGTTCTAATATACCGAACTACCATTAGAGCAGCAAAGATGACCAGAATCGCTATTGGAGCGATGTTATGTACCTCTTTCAGGGCATCAGGATTTTTATCTGCCTCCACACCATAATAGATGGCTATCCCTATGACAAAGTAAATAATGTACCTGGAAGTTCTTCGCACATTTCAAAGGTAAGCGAATAGATTTAACTTTGCGGCCTGATTAATACCTCGATGACTTTAGAACAGGAAATAAACAAGAGAAGGACTTTTGGCATCATTGCTCACCCCGATGCCGGAAAAACCACACTGACTGAGAAATTGCTGCTTTTTGGAGGAGCTATTCAAACTGCTGGAGCGGTAAAATCCAATAAAATTGATGTCAGCACCCGCTCTGACTGGATGGACATTGAAAAGCAAAGAGGTATATCAGTAGCCACATCGGTGATGGGTTTTGAGTACAAAGATCTGAAAATCAATATCCTCGATACTCCGGGTCACCAGGACTTTGCCGAAGACACCTACCGCACGCTCACAGCTGTAGATAGTGTGATTATGGTGATCGACTGCGTGAAAGGGGTGGAACAGCAGACTGAGAAGCTAATGGAAGTATGTCGCATGCGAAATACTCCAGTGCTTTGTTTTATCAACAAGCTGGACCGTGAAGGAAGGGATGCTTTTGATCTGCTGGATGAGATCGAGGAAAAGCTAGATATCAAAGTTCGCCCCATGAGTTGGCCTATTGGTATGGGTAAATCACTTCGGGGTGTTTTTAATATCTATGAAAACAACCTTAACCTTTACGAACCGAACAAAACGAAGAAAGTCACCGATGTAGTGGAGATCAAAGGAGTAGATGACCCTAAGCTGGACCAACATTTGCCAGAATCGATGACCAAAGAACTGAGAGAAGAGATTGAGCTGGTTAATGGTGTTTATGATCCATTCAATAAAGAGGACTATCTGAGTGGTAAAGTGGCCCCTGTATTTTTCGGCAGTGCTGTCAATAATTTTGGAGTCCGTGAATTGCTGGATTGCTTTATCCAGATCGCTCCACCACCAAAAGCAAGAGAAAACGAGCTAAGGCTGGTAACTCCTGATGAAAAGAAATTTACCGGCTTCATTTTTAAAATCCATGCCAATATGGATCCGAAACATAGAAACCGGATCGCTTTTGCCAGGATCTGCTCAGGGAAGTTTGAAAGAGGCAACAACTATTACCATGTGCGTCAGGATAAGCCATTCAGATTTTCCAATGCTACCGCTTTTATGGCCCAGCAAAAAGAAACGGTGGATGAAGCCTTCCCGGGAGATATAGTGGGACTTTATGACACCGGAAACCTGAAAATCGGGGACACGCTTACTGAGGGAGAAAAGGCTTTATACAAAGGAATACCATTCTTCTCCCCGGAGCTTTTCAGAGAGGTGATCAACCTGGATGCCATGAAATCCAAGCAGTTGGAAAAGGGGCTGGATCAACTCATGGATGAGGGTGTTGCGCAGCTTTTTACTTATGAAATGGGTGCCAGAAAGGTTGTTGGTACAGTAGGAGCCCTGCAGTTTGAAGTCTTACAGCACCGTCTACTGAACGAATACAAAGCCAGTGCCCGGTTTGAAGCAGTCAATATCTACAAGGCCTGCTGGATCAGCGCGAAAGAGCAATCGAAGCTGGATGCATTTGTGAAAGATAAATATCGTCACATTGCCAGGGATAAGGAAGGTAAGTTGGTCTTCATGGCAGAGTCAAAAGCCTGGCTACAGAGGGTTCAGGACAACTTCCCGGATATTGAGTTTCACTTTATCAGTGAGTTTTAGAATATATTCTTCAAATACCTATTCCTTTTCCCGATAGATATATTGATCACTCTTATCAAAGAGTGCTATGATAACTACTCCGACTTCACAATCCGCTTCATAAACTCATTCTTCTGGTCATTCATGAGGATGAAGTAAACACCGTTTGAGAGTGACCGTACGTCAATTTGAATGAAGGGATTGGATTCTGTGGTTTGTAATAGCTCCTGGCCGAGGCTATTGATGATTTTAATTTCCAGCTCCTTACTCAACGCATTTTTTATTGTCAGTTGCTCACTCACAGGATTGGGATAGACAGAAACCTGGAATTTATCACTCTCATCCAACCCGAGAACTGTAACATCATAACAATCGGAAACTTCAATACAACCCTGCCTGCTAATTTCTACAGCATAGCTTCCATCATTGCTTGGGATGAATACCCTGCTTGTAGCTCCTGAGACTGGAGTATTAGTTCTACAATCGATCCATTGGTAGGAAGCCCCACTCACCTCAGCAGTTAGTACACCTCCGACTTTAGCCACATTTGTATTGATACCACTGATAATAACCTTCTGAGTCTGAGTAGATGTATTACCGGTATCATCTGTATAGCTCCAGGTAATTGTAGTACTTTCTGTCACTGGAAACACTGTTTCGGTTGTGGCTTGAATTGTCCCATTACAATCATCCAAAGCCGTCGGCGTTCCCGGGTTATTCACAAGACACTCACCAACCAGATCAGGAAGGCTCAACCGATCCGGGAAAGGTGGTGTTTCGTCCGAAAGTATTACTTCCTGGTTTTGGGTAGAGCTATTTCCACTCGGGTCAGTAAAAGTCCAAACAATTGTTGTGGTTTCTGTAATAAGCTGATCAACCGTGGTAGTTCCTGTTATTACCCCACCACAATTATCAGTAGCTTTTGGAGCGGTAGGTCTTACTACCACGCATTCACCAGTTAAGGTGTTCAACGTCAGGTTATTTGGAACTGGGGCAGTGACATCAGCAATAACAACTTCCTGGGTTTGCTCAATAGCATTGCCATTGGCATCCGTATAAGTCCAGGTAATGGTTGTGCTTTCAGTCAACGGAAAAACTGTACTGGTTACACCTGTCACCAGCCCATCACAATTATCAGTCGCTGTGGGAGCTACAGGCATACTTAAAGAACACTCACCAATTAGATCAGGTAGGGTAGATTCGTCAGGAATTGGAGCTTCATCATCTTCAATAATTACGTTCTGGGTCTGAGTAATTGTATTTCCATTCCCATCATTGTATGTCCAGATGACAATGGTCGTACCTGAAGCAGTGACCGGGAAAGTCACATTTGGCTGACCCGTGATAGTCCCTTTACAATTATCCGTTGCGGTTGGGGCAACAGGGGCAGCCACTTCGCAGTTACCATTTAGATCTGGTAAAGATGTGAGATCAGGAGTAGGCTTCGTGACATCATCAACAATTGCATTTTGAGTTTGCGTGGATACATTGCCATGCTGATCTTCGAAGCTCCAGGTAATGACAGTGGTCCCCTGACTCATTATCGGGAATGTGACATCTGCCATACCGGTAATTAGTTCACCGCAGTTATCTGTCGCTGTGGGAGCTACTGGCTCTTCAACAAAACACTCTGCTGTCAGATTTGGTAAGCTCACTTCATCAGACACAGGTGCAGCCATATCTGTGATAATAATCTTCTGCTCCTGTGTGGTTTGATTACCAAAAGCATCTTCATAGGTCCACATGATCATGGTAGTTCCCTGGTCACTCACAGGGAAGGTTACATCCGAAGTACCAGTAACCTCATCTCCACAATTCGTAATGGCTTTGGGTGCTTCTGGCTCCTCAACAGAGCATGCTCCAGTCAGATCGGCTAATGTTCCATTGACAGGTACAGGATTTGAAATTACCGTTGGAGTATTGTGAGCTTTGGCTGATCCTTGAAAAATCAGATAGGGATAGGACGCATCTTCATCGACGCTCCAAATGGAGGAAAAATCCCACTCATTAAAAGTTGATTCTTGCTGAAACTCATCATTGGTCTTACCTGTACCACCACTACTGGTTAAATTACAGGAGGTCTCAACATTCCAATAGGAATCCTGGATAGCCCCCAGGCTAGCACCTGAGAAGCCTCCAATATTGGCATTTCCAGCTACACTGCCTAAAGAATAACTATCTGATATTTCTGACCCGGAGAGGGTATTTCCCACAAATCCACCTACAAACTCGTCACCAGTAACTTCCCCGGTGGCATAGCTTTCATCAATGGTACCAGTTGCACCATTTTCACCAATAAAGCCACCTGTTTTATCTGTACCATTCACATTACCTGTGGCGTAACTTGAGGCAATGGCACCACCATTAATTCCCACAAATCCACCAGTTGTATTTCCTCCATTTGTTGAAACTGATGAATAGGATTCCGTGATCAATCCGGTATTCGAACCAACATGCCCACCGGTTGAAATGGATCCAAGCACTGTGCCTGTACTGGAAGAACCAGACAAATAACCATCATTTTCTCCAACTACGGCACCTACATTTAACCCCCCTGTGATATCTACTCCCTCCAGATTCAACTGCTGGATAACAGCAGAAACCCCGGTTGATCCAAATAATCCTATTTCATCTTCTGAAGATCTGTCAATAAACAGTCCTGAAATGGTAAATCCCTGCCCATTAAAATTTCCATCAAATGGAGATTCAGAAGTACCAATTGGTTCCCAGCCTGCACCACCATTCCAAAAATGTCCTACCGAAGTACTTGTGCCTGCGGTGAGATCAAGATCATTCATCAAAATAAAATAGGATGAAGGAAATTCTCGCATAAAGGACAGAGAGATTGTTGTGGTAATCTGATAGGGATCTCCTGATGTGCCTGTCCCTCCAGAAAACTTTCGCAGCCCTGGAATGGAATCCTCACTAAAGTTTCTCAGGAACGGATACGTCAGCCCATTGTAGATATTCCAGGTATTAGTGAAATCCCAATTGGTGAAAGAAGAGGATAAACTTAGTTCGCTGCTTGTGAGAGGTAAACCTCCATTAGAAGTGGCAATACCACTTTCTTCTGTATTCCAATAGCTATTAATAATTGACCCTGAATTATTATTTCCAACAAGCCCACCCACTGTGCTTAAAGTAGCAGAAACAGCAGCTGTAGAGTAGGAGTAGCGGATAGTGCCTGAAACTTCGTTATTTCCGACCAATCCACCAACCCTGGAATCCCCATCCACCGTTCCTAGTGCGTAGCAGTTTTCTACCAGACCCGTGTTGTGACCAACAATTCCTCCCAGGTGTGAGGATCCAGTTATGTTAACAATTGAATAGGTATTTTGAATGGCACCGGAAATACTTCTTCCTGCTACCCCACCATGATAAAATGACCCCTCTACGTCTACATTTACAACTTTGCACCTAAGCACACCACCTTCATTGTTGTCCCCTACCAGGCCTCCCGAATAGCTTCCATCAATTGAACTATTGACAATGGCACAGTCGATAATTGCTCCTGAATTTTTCCCGGCAAGACCACCGACATAATTATTTCCCATGATAGAAAAGTCTTCCAGTGTAAGATTCCTGACTTCACCACCTTTTATATTTCCAAAAAAACCAACATAGTCCTGATTCACTGGCCCTCTGTCAATAAAAACTCCTGTAATCTTATGACCATCACCATCCAACCTCCCACCAAACCCGGTATTGGACTCACTTGAAATGGGCTCCCATCCCTCACCCTCATTGTAGAAGAGTCCTCCCGGATCATGGGTATCAAAAGTCATATCTATATCATTGATCAATACAAAATTTGAACTCAGGTAATTTTTGATTTGGTTGAGTTCAGTTGGACTGGAGATTTGGTAGGGATCATTGATTGTACCTGTGCCTCCCGAGAACTGGGACATAGCGGAATTGCAAATAACTCCAAACAAGGTAAAAATCAACAACTTTTGAATCGGCATAGCAGGTTGGATCGCTGGTTAAGATAAATAATTATGCGAGGACATTCAAGAATGCATTCTATTCTTTACAATAATTTCAATTATATCATCACATAGCTTAATATTTAAAAAAATGAGCTCAAACATACGCATTAAACATGATCATCAGTCACATGTTTGATACTCTTTGTATGCAATATAATGACCTCCGGGCTTAGTCCAAAACCACAACAGCTATCCTAGAGATCTTTATGAAGTGAATATTTAACTTTGCATTTAAATGACAAAAAGACCAAGTGTACTATACGAAGACAATCATCTGCTAATAGTCGATAAACCAGCAGGTTGGTTAGTCCAGGGAGATGAGACAGGTGATAACACATTGACTGATTGGTCCAGAGACTACATCAAAAAAAAGTACAACAAACCTGGAGATGTCTTTCTTCACCCAACACATCGGTTGGACAGGCCGGTGAGTGGTGTCACTGTTTTCGCCTGGACTTCCAAAGCTCTGGAAAGGATGAACGCTTTGTTCCGGGAAGACCAGGTGGAAAAAACTTACCTGGCTATCGTAAAGGAACGTCTTGAAATAACAGGAGAAATCCTGATCCATTGGCTGGAAAAGAATGATAAGAAAAACATCACCCATGTCTATAACCAGCCAAAAGGGAAAGCCAAAAAAGCGGAACTAACCTATGAACTCGTTGCCAGTCTCAATAAGCTATCATTGCTCAAAGTGAAGCCCAAAACAGGCCGTCCACACCAGATTAGAGCACAATTGGCCAAGATCGGCTGTCCTATACAGGGAGATATTAAATACGGCTTTACGCAGGCAAATAGAGATAAAAGTATAAGTTTGCACTCTTTTGAAATGAAATTTATTCACCCGGTAAAAAAGGAACCGATTGTAGTAAGATCGATCCCTGATTGGCCGGATTTCAAACCACATATGCATGAGTTGGGTTGAGAAGTTAAAAAACAAATGGGACCTTAAGTCCACGTGGCAGGTAGTAGTGGTGTTGATCGTGTTCTCACTGACTGGTACTACTGTTCTATTCATCAAACAGCCTGTGCTGAGTTTTGTATATCCATACGAACCCAATACCTGGTTTTATGTGATCTATTTTCTGCTGATCTGGCCTATTTACAACATCCTCCTGCTGTTGTATGCATTTATTTTTGGGCAGTTTACTTTTTTCTGGAATTTTGAAAAACGAACTTTCGAGCGCATTAAGAATCTAGTCGTTCGTAAATGATCTATCAGCGTGCTGAAGCCATCCCCCTCCTCAATAAGCTTTATGCTGATAAAACCCCTTTTGTCTGTTTTACAGATTTCCTGGCTGATCGTGCCTGGATAAAGCCTGCTGATGAGATCCGGAATGAAGAACTCCGATATCAATTTCCGAATCAAAAGGATTTAAAAAAAAGCCCCCATTCAAAAAAAGGATTTTCTTTCAGTAAAGCACCGATCTCATACGATGATTTCAAAGTCGCATTTGATGAGGTCCTACATCAGCTGAATATTGGGAATTCATATCTCACCAATCTTACTTTTCAAACTCCTGTTACCACCGATCTCACACTGGATGAGATATTTGATCAAAGTCAGGCTCTCTACCGGATCCGCTATAAAGACGACTTTGTGGTATTTTCCCCTGAGACATTCATCAGAATAGAAGGGGATAAAATATTCTCCTATCCGATGAAGGGGACCATTGACGCGTCTGTACCAAATGCCGAAGAGATCATTTTGGAGGATCATAAAGAGATGTCGGAGCACATTACCATTGTAGATCTTATCCGAAATGACCTTAGCCAGATAGCCTCGAAAGTAAATGTTACAAAATTCCGGTTTATCAGCGAGCTGGTGACCTCAGACAAAAAACTATTGCAGGTGAGCTCAGAAATAGTGGGTACGCTTCAAAACCCAGCAGATTTGGGCCAAAACCTTTTTAGCTTGCTGCCAGCCGGATCCATTTCCGGGGCGCCCAAGAAACAGACTCTGGAGATCATTCTAAATGCAGAAACTCATGAACGAAACTTTTTCACTGGTATTTGCGGTCATTTTAATGGCGAAAGTTTTGAAAGTGGAGTAATGATCCGTTTCATTGAGAAAAAAGAGGGTAAATTCTACTTCAGAAGTGGTGGCGGCATCACCGCATTGAGCGACCCCGCAAAAGAATACCAGGAAATGATTGATAAAGTCTATGTTCAGATTTCTTGAAAGCATCTGCTTCGAAGCCGGGGCTTATCACCTCCTGGATTATCATCAAATCCGGGTAAATCGGACTTTCCAGCATTTTTACCCGGAAAAGGCTCCTCTAATTCTTGAAGAAATCCTGCCAGACATAAAAAGTGATGAAAAGATCAAGGTAAGATTGAGGTATCATGAGCATGATCACGATTTGGACGTGAGCAATTACATCCCAAAATCCATCACACAATTGCGACTTGTAGCCTCCAATCAGTTGGATTATTCCTTCAAGTACCTCAACAGAAGTAAACTGATTGAGTTGTTAGAGCCCGGCAATGAACATGAAGAAGTTGTGATCACAAAAAATGGTTATATCACAGACTCTACCTATTCCAATCTGATTTTTAAGCAGGATGACTCCTGGTATACACCCAGCATTTTTTTGCTCAATGGAGTCAAAAGGCAATATCTTCTAGCCAGGAAATTGATCATTGAAAGACCTATCAGAAAACAGGATATAAAGGACTACTCGGAGGTGAGCCTGATCAATGCCATGCTTGATCCGGGAGATCTTTCACTCCCGGTTGATCAAATAATTCGATAATTTATTCCTCAGGAACGCTTTCGGCGAGGACAACAACTTTGTTGTTGAGCACCTCTACAATTCCGCCATCAATTGCGTAATGTGTCTCCTGAAGCTTTTTGTCTACCATAGAGACAATCTTTACATCACCAGTAGCCAAAGAAGAAATCAAAGGTGCGTGTCCATTCAATATCTGGAATGAACCATCGCTACCAGGGAAAGTAGTGCTTTCTACTTCCCCTTCAAAGATCTTCTCGTCTGGTGTAATTATTTCGAGATACATAATTATGCTTTAGCTTCAGCCAATAGTTTTTCTCCTTTTGCAACAGCGTCTTCGATTGTTCCAACAAGGTTGAAGGCTGCTTCAGGAAGGTGATCATATTTTCCTTCCATGATCTCGTTGAAACCTTTGATAGTGTCTTTGATATCAACCAGCACACCAGAAAGACCTGTAAATTGCTCTGCTACGTGGAAGGGCTGAGAAAGGAATCTTTGTACCCTTCTTGCCCGGTGTACAACAAGCTTATCTTCATCAGAAAGCTCGTCCATACCCAGGATCGCAATGATATCCTGAAGTTCTTTGTATCGCTGCAAAAGCTCTTTCACTCGCTGTGCACAGTTGTAGTGCTCATCTCCAAGGATTTCAGCACTTAGAATCCTTGATGTAGAATCCAGTGGATCCACAGCAGGGTAGATACCCAGCTCAGAGATCTTACGAGAAAGTACTGTGGTGGCGTCAAGGTGAGAGAAAGTAGTCGCCGGAGCAGGGTCAGTAAGGTCATCAGCAGGTACGTATACCGCCTGCACCGAAGTAATAGATCCACTCTTGGTAGAAGTAATCCTTTCCTGCATCACACCCATCTCAGTGGCGAGCGTTGGCTGGTAACCTACCGCTGAAGGCATCCTACCCAAAAGTGCAGACACCTCAGATCCAGCCTGAGTAAATCTAAAGATATTGTCAACGAAGAACAGGATGTCTTTTCCTTTTCCTGATCCATCACCATCCCTGAAGTATTCAGCGATGGTAAGTCCTGAAAGGGCTACCCGTGCTCTCGCTCCCGGAGGCTCATTCATCTGTCCGAATACGAATGTAGCTTTAGAATCTTTCAGATCTGATTTCTTTACTTTGGAAAGGTCCCATCCACCTTCTTCCATGGATTTCTTGAAGTCCTCTCCGTAGTTTACGATACCGGCTTCGATCATTTCTCTCAGCAGGTCATTTCCTTCCCTGGTTCGCTCTCCAACACCTGCAAATACCGAAAGACCAGAATAGGCTTTCGCAATGTTGTTNATCAGCTCCTGGATCAATACGGTTTTACCAACACCGGCACCACCAAAAAGACCGATCTTACCACCTTTTGCATAAGGCTCAATCAGGTCAATAACTTTAATTCCTGTATATAAAACTTCTGTTGAAGTAGAAAGATCTTCAAATTTCGGAGCCGAGCGGTGAATTGGCAATCCCTTCTTTCCTTCCGGTTGATCCATCCCGTCAATGGCCTGGCCTACCACGTTGAAAAGTCGACCGTTGATGTCGTCTCCGATTGGCATTGTGATTGGAGTACCCAGGTCAGTCACTTCCATGCCTCGAGTCATCCCATCAGTAGCATCCATTGCCACTGTACGTACAGTTTCCTCACCTAGGTGTTGCTGCACCTCAAGTATTACTTCTGTACCATCACCTTTCACAACTTTTAGGGCATCGTAAATCTTTGGAAGTTTAGCGTCTTCTGAATTGAAACTGACATCCACAACCGGACCGATTACCTGGGTGATTTTGCCTTTATTAGCCATTTATGAAATTTTTTATGAGAACTCTGAAATTTTGGTGCGAAATTAAATCAAAAATTCCACCCAGGAAAGGTAAAATTTTAAAACATCAGGATCTTAACAAGATTCTGAAGGTTGTGCCCTTGCCAACTTCCGTCTCCTTGATGTAAATCTTTCCCTTGTGATAATGTTCGATGATCCGCTTGGTGAGTGTGAGCCCAAGCCCCCAACCTCGCTTTTTGGTAGTAAAGCCAGGTGTAAAAATTTGATTGATCCTGTTTTTGGGGATTCCTTTTCCAGTATCAGTCACATCAATGGCTACACGTCCTTCATTCACTTTCAGAATTTTGATGAAGATCTGACCTTTCCCTTCCATGGAGTCCACGGCATTTTTCAATAGATTTTCGATGACCCAGGCAAACAGAGCGTGGTTGATGTTGGCTGAAATGTCGTCATCCGGAAATACTGTTACAGTGATGCTGACCTTGGTAGATAATCGCTTCTCCAGGTATTTTACCACCTCCTGCACCAGGTTATAAACATTTTCTTCCTTGAGCTGAGGTACACTACCAATACTCGAGAAACGCTCTGTGATACGTTCCAGTCGCTCTATATCTTTATTGAGCTCGTTGATGACCTCCTCCTGATCAGGATAGGTNGCCCTGAAATATTCTACCCAGGCCATCAGTGATGAAAGAGGTGTGCCCAGCTGATGCGCGGTTTCTTTGGCAAGGCCTACCCATACCCTGTTTTGCTCCGCGGACCGTGAGTAGTTGAAGACTACAAAAGCGATAAAGACAAAAATGGCGATGACAGAAAGCTGTACATATGGATAAAACCTTAGCTCNGTGAGTAAAGAGGAGTTTTTATAATAAATGAATTTATATCCATAAATCTGATCTTCACTATCCAGCAATGTCAATACAATCGGCTCACGGAGCTCTTTCATCTCCTCCACTTCTTTCAGCAGGTAGGCTCTCCGTTCCTTAGGTGTATCAAAATCATTGACTTTCGGCAGGTTTTTGAAGTCTTCCGGGTTGCCATGCTGGTCGGTGAGAATGACGGGGATGGTCTTATTGGCCTGGATGATCTCCTCCAGCATGAAGGCCACATTGGGATCATCCTGGTCGTTAGCGACATATTCTAAGGTACGGGCATAGAGATCAATTTGCTTTCGCTCCCTTTCCCTGATCTTTTTTACCAGGTCATTGGTATAAACAATAGATCCTACACCTATCGTAAACGAAAGGATAAGCACGATCCATTTGAAGTTTGGTCGTTCCGGGTATAAGTTGACGCTGGTTACTTCCTTGAAACGTTTCACCATAAGAAACTCTTGAACATTAAAAGCTATTGATTTGACATGAACCACCTGGCCAGCACCTTGTAATTTACTTTGGTGCCGTGCATCAG
>JAHCMM010000174.1 GCA_019192515.1 Cyclobacteriaceae bacterium SS2 | reverse complement strand
TGCCACAGAGCTTTTGTTTGTAAATGACTTCCTGGCTAAAAAGAGTGTCAGGAATTACCGCACCACCACCAGGCGAATCAAAGAAAGCCCGGCCATCGAAGTCATTCCCGACTCAACGATCAATGTGGAGCAGTTGGCTTGCGAATATTTTATCAGGGAAGGATATGACGCCATTCACTCGGAAAACTACCTGTGGCGGGGGCTTTTTGGACTGGTGTTCTGGGATGTGATCTTCGATGAAAACCAGGATAGCTTCCATCATCCCCTGCAGAGGCAACCATCCGACCTGTTTGATGAGCATTTCTATACCCGCAGGATCGACAGCCTACAATCGATCCAAAAGACATACAGCACGAAGCAAAAGCTGAAATCCGTCATCACCAAACGATACCAGGAGAAGGAGGGCATTGCCAATCCCCTGGTGAGCTGGCACGAGTCCTTATTGCCCAGCCTGGAAGAAGCTGTGCACAGGCTACCGGTAAAAGGTCTGTACAACATCCTTTTTGAGATGGCCAAAAACGTGAAATACAACAGCGCTGGTTTCCCGGACTTATTTATCTGGAAAGGGAAGGAATACCATTTCTATGAGATCAAGTCGCCCAACGATCACCTTTCAGCACAGCAGCTGTTCTGGATTGACTTTATGCAGCGCAACAAAATCAAAGCTGAGGTACTCAGGCTGAATTATATCTAATTGGCTGGGGTCGTATAAGATGCGTTCATCGAGTCTAGCTGTGCGTGTAGCAATTCCCGCAAAGCTTCAGTCTTTTTGGGGAGCAGCTCGGAAATATCATTGCTTTCGCCGATATCTTCTTTCAGGTCGTACAGCTCTACTTTGCCTGTTTCATAGAATTCTATGAGTTTCCATTTGCCACTTCGGATAGCTGATCCCGGAGCCCAGCCACTGCCATGATAATGCGGATAATGCCAGACCAGATCTCTTTCCTGCATTTGCTCGGGATGGTTTAGCGCATGAGTAAAATCTATTCCATCTCCTGCAAGATCTTCCGGTAAGGCCAGTTCCATCTGGGATAGTATCGTTGGAAAGAAATCGTGACCTATCACCGGGGCATCCACTACTTTGGCTCCTCCCTTATAATACAAAGGTTTGTACAGCAATGGCACCCTGATCCCGCCTTCATACAACCAGCCTTTGCCACCTCTCAGGGGCAACACACTTGTTGGTCCCGGATTTTTCCTATTCTTGTCCAGGGTAGAAAGCCCACCATTGTCTGAGGTGAAAACGATGATCGTGTGCTCAAATAGTCCGCGGTCTTTCAGCTTTTTGATGATCCTGCCCACATTCTGATCCATTGCATAAACCATGGATGCATAAGCCGGATCATTTTGCTCAAGCCGGGTAATGCCCGCACCCTCGGCACGGGTCCTGGGCTCTTTTCCTTTCAGCGTGTCAAGCTTCCCCTCAAATTTTTCGATATATTGTTTATTGGCCTGTATGGGGGTGTGTACGGTATAAAAGCTCAGGTACAGCATGAAAGGATCCTCACCGATATTATCCAAAAATTGCAGTGACTCATTCGTGAGTCGGTCCGTGAGGTATTCCCCCTCCGGGCCATCATCCAGCTTTGGGTTTTTATAGGGCGTATAATATCCGCCGGGAGGGCTCCCCTTGTCATGCCCCCCAACATTCGTATCAAATCCCTGGTCCTCCGGATAAAATGTGGTATCGCCCAGGTGCCATTTACCCGCAAAGAATGTCTTATATCCATTTTGCCTGAGTCTTTCTGCCAGGGTCACCTCCTCTAAAGCCAATTCATTTGCGATCCCGGGTGTTGACAGTGATTTCCCCTGGCTTACCATACCCGGGATCCAGTCGGTGATCTGTAATCTTACCGGGTGCCTGCCTGTGAGAATGGCTGCCCGGGAAGGTGAGCACACCGAACCTGAAGAATAGGCATTGGTGAAATTGACACTTTGCTTGCTAAACTTGTCCAGCTCGGGGGTTTCATAAAAAGTACTGCCCATATAGCCCAGATCTGCCCATCCGAGATCATCGACAAGGATAAAAACTACATTGGGTTTTTTGGGGATCGGTTCGCAAGAGATGATACTTAGTACCAGGGGAAAAATAACAAGAAATCGCACTGCCTCTATCTGATTTAAAATTCGAAGTTAAATCTATTTTTAAAACCAGGTCCGGTGATCGGGATTTAAGCCTCGAATTTATGGCCAAAATATGAAAAGTGAAGAGATTCATTTGAAAAATAAAGACCTGGTTTCAACCGGCATTCCACTATTCAATCAGTCAAAACAGATCAACTCTAATAATAGATGGATCAATGGCAATAAATGATGATACTTAACTGGTTTCTTAAGATTTTACTGGTAAATTGGATAGAGATATGGTAGTTATCCGTAGGAAATGTGCGGATAACTTGATGTTACAGTGCATTTTCTTTAATGGAAAAGAAACGAGTTAAATGGAAGGACCTTGGGCCAAGAGAAAAAAGGAAAATACTAATAATTTTTTCTACCATTCTAGCTCTAAGCATACTTGGAATACTCTATTCCGACTTTATGAAGTCTCAACCACAAGATTATACAATTGGAACTATTGATAAAGTTTGGAACCCTGTTAAAGGTGGTGCCCAAGTCGCATACACATATTGGGTGAATGGAAAGGAATTTAAAGGAAGTGTTAATCGATATGGGTTCGAACAAATTGCAAAGCCTGGAAGAAAATTTATTGTGGAATACCCCGAGCAATACCATTGGGAAGGTATTTTGAACTTGAAGCTTCCAGTTTCTGACAGTTTGAAGGCTCCAGCTTCAGGATGGGATGAACTTCCAATTTTAAATGTTAAATGAGATGAACAGCACTGTAACATAGTGTATAGCGCATATGCTAAGTGCTACTAGCCTTTGTCTGTTGGGCTCCACCGTTCATCTACCGCTGGGAAAGGAATGTTTTCCATTGACTTTTGGAACGCAGGAATTTTTTATTTGCAAAACGCAGTGCCTCTTGGATTCTTTGCTAACACCGGCAGATTTACTAGTTTACAGTTAATTGCCAGTGTAGGCACACGCGCCATACACGGGCGTTAGAGATAATCACAGCATGACTCCAAGAGAAATTCCAATTGACACAAGACTTCTTTTCAGACCTCTTCATGGTAAGCTGCTTGAACTCCTGAAATCTTTGAATAAAGATGATTGGAATAAACAGACCGTTGCAAAAAAATGGAAAGTGAAGGATGTCGCTAGTCACATCTTAGATGGTCAGCTAAAGACTTTATCCATTCAACGAGATAGATATTTTGGCGAACAACCACCCGAGATTAATGAATATAATGACCTAATCAGCTGGTTAAATGAACTTAACAACGATTGGATCAATGCTTCGAAAAGGCTAAGTCCTCAAGTAATCGTCCTACTACTTGAAACCATTGGTAATTTGGTATCAGATTATTACGAATCTATTGACCCTTGGGACGAGGCAATATTTTCCGTTGCTTGGGCTGGTGAATCGACTAGCTTTAATTGGATGCATTTAGCAAGAGAATACACGGAATATTGGCATCATCAACAACAAATTAGAAATGCGGTTGGTAAACAAGGCATTATGACAAAACCATTTTTCTATCCTGTCATCGATACTTTACTTCAAGCATTACCACATACATTTAGAAATGTAGATGCGAAAGAAGGAACTGTGGTGGAAACCAAAATAACCTCAGAGGCAGGTGGCACTTGGTATCTCATTAAGACACTTAATGCATGGGAACTCACCAAAACTTGCCTGACAGAACCTTTAGCCTCCGCAACAATACCAATTGAACTTTCCTGGGTACTATTTTCAAAAAGCATTCGTCCAAATGAGATCATTAACCAAGTAAAGATTGAAGGTGATGAAAGGTTAGCTACTAAAGTCCTGGAAATGGTATCAGTTATGGCTTAACAATATCTCTAATCGAGTAGACGGTCCCGACTAAAATAGTCGGGATGCGCCTCTCACACCACTCAGCGTACGGACTAGGCGTCCCCGATCTCGTACTGAGCGGTTCACTGAATCTCAGGAGTCGTATTACGGTAATAAGAAAGCATCGATTCATACCCTCTCTTCCTAAGTCTGGATTGATCATCTGCTAGACTCAGTAGATTTTTACCCGTTGCATCTCACCGAGGTTTTAGCTAGTTTAGTTTCTTATAGCTCAGGGGTGGCCACCCCCACTCGTCCTCGTTTGCAACGAGGACGGACGATAACAGCGATTGTATCGCTAGAGTAAAAAGGTGGTAGTGATTTGGTTTATTATTAGCGTCACAGACGCTTCTCCCAGGAATCCTCGTTGCAAACGAGGACAAGTGAAAGTGGTTCTTAGAGACCCTCTGCCTTTGGTCGGGCGAGGGTTTTTCTATATCAGGGATAGCCAGGGGGTATAAAATCATGCCTCGACGATTGATTTTTGTTCGGCCTGATATCATTTTGCTCCGACTTCGGAGCAAAAAGCTCGCTCATCGAAGAAATTTTCTCAAACCCTCGATGCTTTTTTCATCGATGGGGAACAAAAAAGACTCAAATTCCCAGCAAAAAGACCCGACTTCGAAGCTTTTTGTATCGACTTTGAAGAAAAATCAATGGCATGTTTCAGAAAATAGCTTCGGGACTGAAGCATAAAGCATTGGGATCGGAGCAAAAAGAATGGAAAGGTATAAAAAAGAATGCCCAGGGGGGTAAAAAGACTCCCCCGGGCATATAAAAAGCTATCGATTCGATATACAAGAACAGGTGTCAGACCTCCTCCGCAGGCTGGGCGACTTTCTTCCCTCTGCCGTCGAACCGCTGACTCAGGTCTTCGTAGATCACCTTGGCATCCGGGATGTTCATTTTGGCGGCCTGCTTCACCGACTGATAATACCCCAGGGCAGCCTGCAAGGCTTCCGAGCCAGCCAGTAAAAGGGAATCATTCAGGCCACTGATGATCTGACTAAGTGGTCGATAAAAAGAGTTCATCACTTCTACGGAATTGACATCTACCTCCAGCTGCTCCTGCTCCACATAGACAGGCAGGAACTGGCTATCGGACTTGGTGTATTCCAGTGTCTTTCTTACAAACGGTTGATTGGACGAGCCCATCTTGGGCAGCTTTCTTCTGTCATCGGTGGTCAGGGTCTTTAAATGCGGAGCTAGTTTTTTTTCCAGTACTTTGATGGCGTCATTGATGGCGGCGATGTCCTGCTTCGGAATCACCTGATGAATGCGATTTTCCATAGGTTTTATTGTTTAATTTGAATTAGTTCATATAAATATAGTGATAACTACCTTTTTGAGGTATTTATTATAATAAAAATACAGGCCTGTTATTCCCGGGTATCACGGATATCGGTTCCATGATTATCAAAAGAGCATTGATAGGTTATTGGCGGGAAGCGGTGGCAGGTGGACAAAAAGTGGATACCAATTACTGGTTTGTTGAGGGAATATGGGTAATTTGGTGGGGTTAAAAGGTAGTTATCCGCAGGAAAGTGCGGGTAACGATGATTTATGTCCAATGACTTATGAGGAAAGAACCTACAAAAGCAGAGAAGCTTTCAGCGGAAGCTTTATCAAGAGCTTTTATACAGGACGGACATGATGTAAAATTTCCGCAACGAACTACACAAGACAAACCTGACATTCTTATCGAGATTGATAATATTTTGATTGCTTGCGAGTGCACTCAAATTCCTCCTAGCTACATTTATCAATTTCATCAAAAGAAACACAAAAAGACTGATTGGAATGATAAAGAAATATTATCTATCACAAGGCCAAATGAACCCCACTATTGGCTAGCTGATGCAATTAATAAGAAATCAGAAAAGGTTCCTGGTTACCTAAGTAGAACTAACGCAAAATTTGCGTGGCTGTTGGTGCATTCTCCTGTTGAAAAGAATCAATTTTTCATTAAGAACAGATCTTGGATAATTGAAGCATTAAAGCATGGGGCTCATATTAATAAACATCTATTTGAACAGATATATTTATGGACACCTCAATCTGGAATTATTAATTATTTGTTTCAAATGAAATTAATAAAACAAAACTAAGAGTAAACTTCAGTAAGGGTTATCCAACCTTATGTACCAATCAGTTTTCTTTTCCGTTCAGAACAACAGAAATAGAAAGTGATACTCCTAATCAATACACTCATGAATTTAACACCAGGGAAACAATGGTGATAGAACCAATGGATAAAGATTATTTGAAGCATCCGCCAGCATTAAGAGAGGCATCTTATGAATTTAAAATATTAGCTAGAAGCACTGTAGCTGAAGTAAATACTATTGTCAATTTCAATAATCCTAACGAAAGAATAATTCTCGACAAAGCTTATTATAAGAATTTAGAATGCAATACAGATTATTGGGCGCATTACCTTCATGAGTACGAATCGCCAAAGCAGAATAGCACATAACATTGGATAGAAACGAATGGCCTAAAGCATTTCATAGCCAAATCTCCTCTGGGAACACATAAATCTTTTGGCCTTTGGAACAGTTAGGGGCCTTCATCTGCCTGACTCAGTAAGATTTTACCCGTTGCATCTCACCGAGGTTTTAGCTAGTTTAGATTTTTATAGCATGGGGATGGCCACTCGCTCTATCCAGGTGTTACCCACAATTGGGGATAGTAATAAATGGAAAAACTTCATTCGGACTCAACGTTTATCTGGAAATTTGTTTTCCCCTGGGCTATAATTTGCGGACTTACGATCTTCTTATTAATATCTCTTTACTTATCAATAGTCCCCCTTGCAATTGGATTGATACTCCTTGGAATATTTCTTTTTTCTTTATTAAGAAATATGTTAATGAATCTCAAATTTGTCTATCTGGACAGAACAAATAGACAATTAGTAGTTGAACATAAGAATAAAAAAATCTGTATACCAATTTCAAATATTAAGAGAATTGAAAAGTATGTATTCAGACCAACTCAACTTACAATCAAACTGAAAAAAGCAAATGAGTTAGGTTCGGACTTTTCATTTCTTCCAAGAGACACAACACTTGGTTGGTGTCCCCCTGAGGATGAGCTAAATGAATTAATTGGAAATGAAGGAAAAGAGACTGTGACTAATCGAGTAGACGGCCGTGAGCCATAAAGCCCACGGTGCGCCCCTGGATCGCCAGCCCGGTCACACCACTCAGTGTACGGACTAAGCGTCCCCGATCTCGTACTGAGTGGTTCACTGAATCTCAGGAGTCGTTTTACAGTAATAAAAAAGCATGCCATAAACAAAGGAGAGGTGTCCCCTTTAGATGAATTCAGCCGTGCAAACCACAAATGGGCAAAGGAAAATTATGCAAAGTAGTTATTAAGCATCTCCCGAATTTCTACCTACCTCAGCCCATTAGAGAAGTGAACATAGACCTCGCACCATCTGACTAAAAGGTCAACAGCATCTTCTTATCACTCTCAACCCATTAACCCATCAACCTAATAACCTATTAACCTATTAACCCACTCACATCAACCCCAAATACTCCAGCCTCCGCTGTACCTGCGGCTCTTCTTTCACCGCTGGCTGAATGCGATCGATATCCAGGTTGAAGCTATAGTCGTACTCAAAGGAGCCCATCAGCACGATGGAGTTGAGCATCAGCAAGGCTTCTGCAGCATCCTGGCAATCATACAGGGCAGCCGTCATCATGCCTACCGGGGATTGCTTGTTTGCGACAGCCAGGAACACCGCCGCTACGGTCCTGTTGATCAGCACCTCATCTCCCCGACCAATGGGTTCAATGAATTCCACGAGCGGGCTGGCTTCTGACCGAAAGCTGGTCGCTGCATTGATGGCCCAGTATCGCTCCCAGGGATCGCTGCTTTTCAAGGCGGAAATGAGTTGAGCTTTGGCACTTTCAAATGGCAGCAGGCTCAGGTCCGCGATGTCTACATACTTACTGATTTGAGCCTTCTGACGATGCCCGTATAAGGTGGGGTTCTCTGCTGCATTTTGTAACAGGTGAAACTCCGGATAGAAAGAAAGATCGGGCATCCCTTTCACCCAGCCGTTGAGCTCCTTTCGCATCTCCTTCAGGGTGACCAGGTATTCAGGATCATTGGCCAGGTTCTTCGTCTCAAATGGATCGGCTTCTATATCATAGAGGGCCTCCGGAGCCTTAAACTGAAAAAAGGCATCTTCCACC
>JAHCMM010000173.1 GCA_019192515.1 Cyclobacteriaceae bacterium SS2 | reverse complement strand
CTGCCAAATCCCGGGGCCTTCAGCAAGTCCTGAAGCTTAGTTTTGATCCAATCTTCCGTAGTATTACCATAAAAAATTAGTGAGGCATCGCATCTCCGCAGATTTTCTTGATGGATATACCTGATGTCTATCAAGTCCCCTTCATAGCTGGGCCCGACCACTCGGTAACCTTTGTCGATCAAAAAATCCTCAATAATTTTAGTATCATTCTTATCACGTTTGTCATGGATCAAATAAATGATTGGTGAGGTATCGTCCTCTGGTTCAGGAGTATATCCCTCAACTTCCCGATGTAGGTTGAAACGTCCTCCGGTGACTAGTTCTTCCCTGATAATGGCTTTCAACTCCTGCAAAGTAATCTGAAGGACCTCTGCCTCCTCCAGCTTAGCAGCGTCACTTTTCAAATCTTCAATAAATATCTTTTGCCTTTCGGTAATGTTCTTTAAATCTGGAGAAACCCATATCAGTCTACTAAATGGTTCCGGAACCTTAGCTGTTCTATTAAAAGCAGCAATCTGTTCAGTATGCTCCGAGGCTATCCTGTTTTGAAGATCAACCACTGAAAGGTCAGAACCTTTGGGCCTGTAACCGTAGTCCTCTCCTATCAAGTGAATAGACAAGCGACATTTTGCCAGGTCCTCAAGAACCATTTGCTCCAGTGACTTCAGTTCTTTAGGAAGGGCATGTTTTGGAAGCACGGTATACCCATGACGCTGCAACTCACGCTTAATAATATCTCTTTGGATAAGCATGTCAACACCGGTACTTGCCAGGTAAACTGTTTTTTCCCTGCTGACTTCTTCCTTTCGTTCAGACTTCTCTTCGTGTCTCAGTGCAGTGAGAATCTGGCTAATATCGTAAGCCATATCTACCAGTTTCATCCAGTATCCACGCTCAGCCTCATTACCAAAAAACCGCGTAAACTCCTGGGCCTCACCCGTTAAGGCGTCGATCATATAAAAATCATAACTGATCAACTCCTGAAACTCAGGCATGATTTCATCTGTCTCAAAGGGTGCTTTTAATACTTTAAAATAACGAGCTACACCGTCAATTATCAACTCATCATTTTTCTTGGCATCTTTACCGAAATTATTGAGTGCATTGACAATAATCTCTGATTGTACAAAGTTCGGAGAAAGTATGTTGATGACTACCGCAGCCTTTCGAACCCTCATGAGATCAAAATCCATCTCATTCATCAAAAGAATCTCAGGCTCTTGTCGGTTGATTTGAGACAATAACGTTCTGAGGAATTTATGAAAATTTGTAACCCAGCCTTTCACCCCCCCTTCAATGGGTCGATCATCTGCTTCTGAATACAGGATTACTATTTCGGAATTTAGATTCATTTATAGGTCAGAATGGCAATCTAAAATCAATTGCTAAAAAACAACTTTTTTTTCGTAATTGAAACTAAGGAAAATAAGTTCCTCAAAATCAATTCTTATAAAATACTCATTTCCAGGTCTTCTTCACTCACTTCCTCATTCTCCAAGGCGACCTCATTATTCAATACTTTCAATATTGCTTCTACTATCTCTAAGTGCTTTGACATCAGATCCAATAATTCTTCTTTTCTAAATACAAGTAGGGTCGTCACCGACTTAGTTACGGCATCAAAATCAAACTTATCGCTATCTGAAATTGATGACTCTCCGATCATCGCATACCTACTTCTGGTTTCAACTTTCTCACCTTTCGATATTTCCACTTCTCCATCCAATACAATATACAATGGTGTGGCTCCGCTATCTCCTTTTTCAATCAATCTGGTGCCTGGTTTCAAACGGATCTCATCAAGAACCTCCGCCATATAAGTTACCAATTCTCCTGGCACATTAGCGAAAGCCGGCAATGATTTCAACAGTATCACTCTCTGTATCAACAGCAATTTCTGATGATATTCTTCGCCTTCCTCAATGAATACTGGGGGTAAGATTGCCTTATCCAGTTCCTTTTTTACCGCGGATTTCAAGCGCTTGGTGTTAGTGGTATAAAGTTCTTTGTTGATGACATAGATGCAATACGCCGCAGTCTGCAGGAGCAGAGGATCAGGATTAAACAGGTTAGCAATTAGATCATCAGTTACCTCAACATCACCCATTTGGCTTATGCGATACATCGCCAGGGCCTTAGTATATCTTGAAATTCTATTATAATCTCTGTTTACAATTTGCAACAGAAGGTCATGATAGGAAGCAAAGTACTCTGGAGGGTAAAAATTTTGAAGTTTGGCTAGCCGTTCCTCTACCTTGAAATCATCCATAACAGGGAATATCTTAGGTTTTAGCTCTTCATCCAGGAAGATATCCATCATTTCTATAGCAAAAGTGACAGAATCTGTCGTGCCAGCTTCCAAGTTGTCTTTGGCCAGGAGTACGCTCTGGGCGTCATACATCATCCCAAGAAGCATAAAAATGTTATTATGATTGAGGACATTTTCTTCCTCAATTGACTTGCGAATCAATCGGTCTAGGTCTTTCTCCTGAGGTATATCTTGAAGTGACTTAATATTCCAGGCAATATCTCCTATCCTCGACTCTACTATGATCTTGATCCTGGCAGCCTGAAAATCTCTGGCTTCAAATCCAATATAGCTGAGAGATAATAGTATCTCTGAAACAATGCGTTTATCTGGGAAATCGATTTTCTTCCACAACAACTCGGTAGCCTGACGCCCACCAACTCGACCTAGGATCTGTACTGTTCTGAGCATCGCTCCTTTGTACTGCCCTGTCTTATAAAATGATGTATCAATATTATGAAATACAGCCTCTCCAGAATGCACTAGAGCTGACATTGAAGCATTTCCATAACTAGCCAGATGCAGGTTTTCGATCAGGATTGGCCATACTTCGGGACGCCGAATCTTTCCCGCAGTTTCCATAGCGGCCAAGCGTACATCTGGGTTGATGTCGCGAAGGAGTTCCATAATGAAGGTCAAGTGCTTGTCTTCAGTAATTTTAGACAGCAACCTTGCTCCCTTTATTCTATCTTTTGCTTCAGTGGACCTGACCAGTTTTCGTAAGCTTACGTCATTGAGTTTGTAGTCGGCAGCCTCCTGCAAATTGGCAATTGTCACTTCAGCTGCTTCTAGCACAGCTTCATTTCCTTCTGTTTTTACCTCTTTCTTGATGATCCCCAATGCCCCAAAACATAAGTATTCATTCAGTTTTTCATAAGCATACTTCCGAATAACTCCGCGTTTAGAGTTTAGTTGATCTAGGAGAGAAAATTCGAACTCAATGGGATCTAGCCTCTCAAAAACCTTTAAAGCAGTGATGACACGGTCAGGATCAGTTGATTTGATTTCCTGTTTCAATACATTGACCGTGTTGTGCTCATTTCTTCTGCCATCACCCTGGAGCTCTTCTTTTTGCTCTTTCAGCGTCTTCTTGAGTGTGATCTTATACTCATTAAACAACTTGTAAGACAGGAATATAACCACCCCTGCCAGTCCAATCACGAAATAAGAAAAGTGAATCAGCTTAAAAAACACCAGCAACCCAAGTCCCATCTGCGCCGCACCTGCCGCGAGGGAAGCAAACTCGTTTACCACTCCCTCAATCCTGGTTTGAATATCGAAACGTATTTTAATCGGCAATGGTAAAAAGAACAACTTGAAAGCGGGATTTTCAAGAGCATCCTTTAGGGAAGCGGTAAAGGCCTTGGCTGATACCGTAAACATGAAGAACAGCAAAAACTGATCAGTTTTAATCTCATATCCGTAGA
>JAHCMM010000172.1 GCA_019192515.1 Cyclobacteriaceae bacterium SS2 | reverse complement strand
CGCGTGCCAAAGTCTTTTATGAGAGCCTGAGCGATAGCAAAAAGAAGCAAATCCTCGTGTGGATCCTTTTTGCCAAACAGGCTGAAACCCGTGCAAAGCGAATCAACAAAGTTGTCGAGCATGCTGTGAGAGGGGAGATGCCTCAAATTTAGGGTGACTCATGAGGTTTGTGAAGGCAAAGACCTTGAGTAGAGGATCTGGCTACTGTGAGGATAAAACTTCCTGGCTCCGACCCCAGGTTGTGGCAGGTCGATATATCCGAGTCTTTAAATGCTGAAGAAAATCGCATAATCTACCCCGGGCTAAAAACAAATTCATAGTTTTGGCTGGCTTTACGATAGACCAACATTTATATGGAATCATTATTCAAAACCTGGGAGACGAGCAGGAAACTGTATCTCAAATTCTTTGATGACTATTCTTTGGATCAGCTGAATAAAATACCAGACGGATTCAACAATAATTTGATTTGGAACATCGGACATATCATCGTTGCCCAGCAATCCTTGATATACAATTTGTCTGATCTCGATGGATACCTGCCCGATAGCCTGATGGAACTTTACAAACCAGGTACCAAACCAACAGGGCTTACAACTCAAGCTGAATGTGATGAACTTAAAGGGCTACTGACGTCACTGATTGACCAGACAAAAGCGGATTTTCATGCAGGTAAATTCACTACATTCAGAGAAAGGACAACCAGGACGGGGTTTCACCTGGCTACCCTGGAAGATGCCCTGCACTTCAATAATTATCATGAAGGCCTACATCTGGGTTACATGATGAGTATACGTAAGTTGGTATGATTGCTAAAGTCTCTATGTCCACACTTTTGAGCATATTGTCATACTTTTTAATTAATTAATCAAGCATGAAAAGCAAACTCATTCTGGTCTTTTTGCTATCCTCAGCATTTTGCGCCTCCAGCCAAACCTTTCCGTTGAAGCTACGTGTCGCGACCTACAATGTTGGCCATTTCAACCAGGGCTGGGCTGGTGGATTTCGATTCATGGGGGATCCCAATTCAAATAAGGAATACAAAGCGGGGGCAGCCGAGAAGCAGCTTGCTGCCTGGAGACAATGGATAAGCCAGGAGAGTCTGGATTTTTTGTGCGTTCAGGAATGGAACCAATATTTCGACTATGATAGTGCATTTAATGCGGAGAAGGAGTTACTACAGCCCTTTTACAACAACATCTATTTTGGCAAAGCGCATACATGGATCTACAATGGCATAGCCACGAATTACAAACTCACAAATCTGCGAACCAAATACACCTATGGAGATTATTATGCGTTGATTGGCGACCTAAAGATCGGGGAGAAAACCATTACGATTATCTCCATGCACATTCCCTGGCAGGAGGACTGGCATATGCCGGCTCTTCATTCACTTATCGAAGACCTGAAGCAATATGAGTACTTCATCTGTTTTGGCGATACCAACTCATCGGATGCCGAACAGATGGGTTTTAGAGAAGCTGGTTTTAATATGGCCAATGGTGGATATCAGGGATGGTTTGGTACCTCTGGCGGCAAGATGACATTAGAGGGGAGGCAGGGAATTGCTGACGCCAATATTGACAACATCATCACCAGCTCAAACATTAAGATCATGAATGTATCGGCACCGCGAACCGGGTTAAATGATCTTGATCACCTGCCGGTGATCGCGGATGTAGTGATTACGGATTGATAGTGGTCTTTGGGTTTCAATCGGCAGGAGTTTCAGACGCCCATTTAAGGTTGCATAAGATCCTTCACCACAACACCGTGGTAGGTGTCCTCACCTACCACTCCTTTTTTAGACAGCCGTCCTTTCCTTCGGGCTTTTATTCATGCTATACTCCACGGCTGACTGGATCCCATCAAGCTCGGCAAGGCCCATCAACCGACCAATCATCGGGTAGCCAGGATTTGCATTGCGGTTGTAATCGCCCAGCATCTTGATGCCGTGATCAGGTCGGAAAGGTATCCTTACATCTTTTCTACCTGAGACCTTACGCTGGAGCTGTTGTTTCAGCAAGGCTTCTACAATCGAGATCATCTTTACATCTCCGTACAGGTGGCCTTGCTCATGAAAACTGCGATCTTTCAGGAAGGTATTGTTGCGGAGGTGAGCAAAATGAATTTTATCTCCTAAAGTTTTTACGATCCCTACCAGGTCATTGTCCCTGTTTACGGAAAGCGAACCGGTACAGAAAGTGAGTCCATTGTTGGGGGAATCCACTGCATTGCAAATCCATTCCAGGTCTTCGTGAGTGCTTACGATCCTTGGGAGGCCGAGCACAGGGAAGGGGGGATCATCCGGATGGATACACATTTTTACTCCACTCTTTTCTGCAGTAGGTATAATGTCCTGAAGGAACTGTGCCAGGTGTTTTCTGAGTTGGTCACGATCAATAAGCTGATACTTGCCAATGAGCTCCAGAAAACGTCCCTTATAGTCAGGTTCGGACCCATCTACTGCACCATTGATAAATCCCTGCGTAACAATAATGGTATTGTAAGCCAGCTTTTCCTTTTCAGTATCCGTCATCTGCTCAAAAAGCTTTCGGGCTTTTTCCAGCAAGTCCTTCGGGTAGTCTTCTGTGGCTCCCGGCCGTTCCAGGATGAATGCATCAAAAGCAATGAATGTTGGAAAGTCAAATAGCATCACCTCACCACCACTTTCAAGCTTGTAATGAAGATCAGTCCTCACCCAGTCAAGCACCGGCATAAAGTTATAACAGATCCTGTCTATACCGCATTTACCCAGGTTTTCAATCGACTGGCAATAGTTGGCAATGAGCCTGTCATAATCTTCATTGTGCGTCTTGATGCCTTCGGACACCGGGAGGCTTTCCACAACTGCCCAGCGCATTCCATGACTTTCAATCTTGTCTTTAACCTTTTGTATTTCATCAATCGGCCAGACCTCACCATTGGGGATATGATGCAATGCGGTGACTACACCTTCCACACCCATTTGCTTTAGGTCAGAAAGCTTTACCGCATCTTTTTCACCAAACCAGCGCCAGCTTTTTTCTAATCTCATTCAAGCAGTTGTTAAAATAAATACTTGCAGGTCAATCAAACCCCACTAAAAGCACTGAAACCCCCATCTACAGGGATGATGGTACCCGTAATAAAACTGGCTGCATCAGAGCACAGGAATTGTACAAGTCCATTCAGTTCTTTGATATCACCAAAGCGTTTCATAGGTGTTTTAGCCAGCACTTTTTTGCTTCTTTCGGTATAGGATCCATCGGGATTGATCAGGACAGCCCTGTTTTGATCGCCAATGAAAAATCCAGGAGCAATGGCATTGACACGCACTTTCTCACCAAATTTCAAGGCCAGTTCAGAAGCCATCCACTGGGTGAAGATATTGACCCCGGTCTTAGCCACCGAATACCCCATCACCCGGGTAATGGCGGAATAAGTAGCCATTGAGGAAATATTGATGATACTACCCTCACCAGACTTTGCCATCGCTTCACCAAAAATGAGGCTGGGGATCACCGTACCATCCAGATTCAGATCTGTGACCTTTTTATAATCTGAGATCTTCATGTCAAAGATGGTTTGGTCCTCCGTAAGTGTGGCCCCCGGGATATTTCCTCCTGCAGCATTAATCAGGATGTGGATAGCACCCCATTTTTTGATCACCTTATCACGGACTGCTATCAGACTTTCTTCCTCCAGGACGTTGCAGGTGTAACCTTCCACTTCACCCAGAGGCGACAGTTCATCAATCCTTGATTGGAGATTTTCTTCCCGAATATCTAAAATAGCAACTTTGACTCCTGCTTCCAGTAAGCTCTTGGAAATACTACCTCCAAGGACGCCACCACCGCCTGAGACGATGGCGACCTTCCCTTTTATTTCAAAATCACCCATTTAGATTGGCTATGTTCCGTGTTCCGTAAGGATAACGCTGAGTTCTACTTAACATGGCATTAGCCCCTTCGTTATTTGTAAATCTTTCATTTTTAGGATCCCACTTCAATACTCCTGGTACTTTCATGGCAATATGGCTAATCAAACAGACTGAACAAGCCCTGTGCCCAATTTCCACAGGAGATATAGGTTGCTTTCTGGTCTTGATACAATCCAGCCAGTTGCCATGTTGCTCTTCACTAACATAAAGCTTTGTCTCGTTATCGCCAATCTTAGATTGAAGGATTTTTGGATCACTAGCGTCCAGGGCTTTTTTACTAGCCTCTGCAGCCCCTGGATCACTGGCTGTGGCTGTATAGTTGCCTCTCGATACAAAGATCCAGCCTTCAGTGCCTTCGTAGCGAATCCCGTTATCATAACCTCCACTGGTATAAACAGTGATGCCATTGGCATATTCATGTTTTACCATAAAGTCGCCGTGAACATTCCAGAGGCCAGATTTTGGAAACTGTGCTACCGCCTGTACGGAGATCGGTCCGGTAAGCTCTGTATCCATTCCCCATGCGGCGGAGTCATAGTGGTGCTGACCCCATCCGGTAATCATGCCAGCTCCATACTGTTCCAGACGCAGCCACCCTGGTCTGCCATATCCTTCCTGGGGATGCACACCTATTTCTGTATAAGGGACTTCAGGAGTAGACCCCAACCACATATCGTAGTTTAAGCTTTTTGGCACTGGCATCTCAGGTGCATCAGGTCCTGATGGATCACCAGGCAGTCCGATCTTCACGGTATGGATCTTTCCTATACGACCATTTCTTACGAGCTCTGCTGCGATACGGAACTGTGGTGAAGATCTCTGCTGAGTTCCTACCTGGAGGATTACACCTTCTCTTTGTACTACATCACTAAGCAATCGTCCTTCCTCGAGGGTGAGGGAAGTAGGCTTTTGCAGGTAGATATCTTTTCCCGCAAGGGCAGCTTCGATTGCTGGCTGAGAATGCCAGTGGTCCGGAGTACTGATCTGCACGGCATCAATGTCTTTATCCGCCAACATTTCCTTGTAGTCAGCGTACATTTTCACATTTACAGCTTTTGACTTCCCGGTCTTTTTGGCATAATAATCCTGAACCAGCTTTTTGCCATCTTCCATTCTATTGCTGTCAAGGTCACAGACGGCAATCATCTTGGCCTGATCGTACTTTAGCGTTTCGGCCATGTCATGACCTCTGGCAATTCTACCGCAGCCAATCTGACCAATATTGATAATGTTACTTGGAGCGTTTTTTCCAAAAACCGAGCTAGGTACGATTGTGGGTACCGCCAATGCCATAGCAGATGCCGATGCAGTCTTTTTCATAAATTGTCTTCGTTGCATAGGTTACGTATTTTATTTCTCTTAGAATACTTTAAGGGGGTTTTGTCTTATTTAAATATCAACCACAGATCACTTCTGATCTGAAATCACTTATTTTATAAGAATGGCTTGTGGCGAATGAGCAAAAGCTTTCCAATATTGTTCAGCCTTTTCGGGTGTCATTTCACCATCAAAAACTACCATTCGATATTTTAAGGTATAATTTTTTCCTTTTTCGATCATCCAACTTTCATGGCGGATGGGACAGAATTCAAAAAACATGTCTCCGCGATCGCCATTGGCATTGATTGGCCATACCCTCATGGGTTCAGGGAACGCACGGTTACCAGGGTGACTCATGAAAAGCACACCACTTCGGCCGGAAGCTGATTCTCCCTCCACAATACACCAACGGGCTTTTGTGCCGTCCGCCGTGAGTCTGTCATGACCTTCGGAAGTTAAAACAGTACAATTGTCTTTGTGCCACTTTTCAGTCATCCGCATACCAATTCCGCCACCGTATCTGTAGGCATCCAACAGGATTCCTGAATCCAGTGGACTATTGATAGTCGTTGTATAGTCTATCATATATGAGTTTCCGGAAGGATCCACATTCCAGGCATTTACCTGGAGCTGCTCATTGATGGCTACCTGGTCTTCACCTTTGGCCCCAAAATCAAGATGCTCTTGCAGGGCGGTGATGCCAGCATATATTTCACCTTCCTCGATAGCCAACAGCTTTGAGAATCTTACAGATCCTTCCCCGCTGGCTAAGTTCCAGAAGTCAACGGCTCTTCCGTTGATGTGTGTTTTGGTCCAGGGTCCCCATACACCATAATGATGATAGTGATCAGGTGCCTGAATACGAGTCAGTACCTCACCTGACGGACTCCAAAGAGGATGGATGAAACCTGATTTCCTGTAGATGGGGTTCACACCACCTGGAGGGTAGGTCATAGCCGTCTGATAGTTGAGGATTGGTTTACTACCAGCCATCAATTTTACACCTTGATTGTCCTTTTTAATTCCGACCGGTGATTTCGCTTCAGTTTTGCCTGCTACTCTCAGTGCAAACTCATTTTTCTGTCCTGGTTCCAGCATTTTATCGGCAGCAAAACTCAAAATGATCCTTTCACCTATACTTATCTGACTGGCAAGCCTTATTTGATCCTTTTTATCCAGCCTGAATAATTGAAAAGTGGTATCATTTACATTTAAACCAAATGATGTGATGTCTAGGCTGACAGGGTTGCCTGGTGAAATAGATTCGGTCAACTTCAAACTGAATTTCACCTCCTGACCCGTTAAGTCAAAGGCCATGAAGAATAGTAAAGCAATAAGAATTTGGGGTTGGAGCTTCATATTAATTAATGTTGTTAAAGCAAAAGTAAGGCAGTCTTTGAATCAATTCTAGTATGTATATTGCATACGTAAATACTTTCATTGCATTCCGGTTGAGGGTAACCAACGCTTCTTATTATATGGTGTAAGTACTAAAATAATCTGGCTATGAAAATAATGCATGAGCAGCTCGGCTTCAATAGCTCGGGATCTTTCAGGATTAAATGGGATGACTTCCCACATTTTACATTTCCATGGCATTTTCATTCAGAGTATGAGATTGTCTATGTAATTCAGAGTTTCGGTAAGCGTTTTGTAGGAGATCATATCAGCCATTTCGAAGCTGGAGACCTTGTGCTGCTGGGAAGTAATCTGCCACATTTCTGGAAGAATGATGAATTGTTTCATCAAAACAATCCCCAATACTGGGTAAATGCAGTGGTGATCCATTTTCCTGTTGATTTTTTCAAAGAGCAGATCAATAACTATCCTGAATTTTATCGGATCAAAGAGTTGTTATGTCGTGCTGCGAGGGGTATCAGTTTCAATATAGGTGTAACCAATGCCATAGGACCAAAGCTTAAGGGATTACTGGAGATGGAAGGCTTTGAGCGAACGCTGAGTTTTCTGTCCATTCTAGATGAGATGGCTATCACCGATCAGTATGAATTGCTCGCCAGCAAATCTTTTGTACCTAATGTAGTGGACTGGTCCGGAAACCGTCTGGATAAGGTTATGTACCTGGTCAATTCGGGATACAGGCAATCACTCCGGTTGGAAGACGTTGCAGATCAAATCGGCATGAACAGCTCTGCCTTTAGTCGCTATTTTAAAGAGAAAACTGGTAAGTCATTTTCTGACTTCATCATAGAGATGAGAATTAGCTATGCCTGCAAGCTTTTGACAGAGGGTAAGCTGAGTATAACTCAGGTTTGTTTTGAGAGTGGATTTAATAATCTCTCCAATTTTAACAGGCAGTTCAGAAAAATAATGTCATATACACCTACTCAATTTCAGGATCAATATCACAGTGCCAATGTGGTATAGGTGGATATCCTGATTTAGTTTGCAAATATTTTAATTAAGTAATGTTAATCTAAGGTAATCTTAGAGGAATTAGAAAAAACAAACATTACGTATTGAATAGTTAAATAAAACTCATCTATTGCCTGTACATAACCGGACTATGTTCGAAAATATGACAGTGTTTCTGGTGTTTCTTGTTATATGCGCAATAAAAGTATTCACCTCTGCAATAAAAATACTAGAAATCGCAATTTTCCACTTCTAACTTTATGCTTGTAATTAACCCGATCTTTACATTCAAGTGGAGAAACCCATAAATATTACCCAGGATGTACCAGTAGGATTATGTCGTCTTACTGCTGCCATAATCACATTTAGAGGATTGGGATTTAATGATTCCAATAACCAGGCCATTGATTTTTTAAGAAATAATGGTATGGTAGGTGTAATAGCGATGGTAAGAACAAAAGCCAAAGCAGTGTTTTCTAACCCTAAACCCCCAAAACATATGATATAGCATTAATACAAAAAGAAGGGATCAGCAATGCTGACCCCCAGTCACATATTTGCGATAGCCACTCTGAATAATGACGCTCAAATCAACATAGAGAGTTGACTATCAATTAGTTAAACAATAAATATTTAACCAAAAACAAAAATATGAAGAGTAAATTTACTCATACCATTGTTATGGTATTTAATATGTTGGGAAAGTTGCTTATCATGCTCTTTCTGACGACAAGTCTGGCTCTGGGTAGTGATGGGATTGCCAAAGGAGATAACCCAGGAGACAAAAATCCCAAAACCAATAACCAATCAGAGACTTTACAACGCAGAATTTCCGGAAATGTTACGGATGAAACAGGTGAATCATTGCCTGGTGCTACAGTACTTGAGAAAGGTACATCAAATGGAACCATCACTGATGTAGATGGAAACTATTCCATAACCGTAGGGAGTAATGATGCCATTCTACAGATTTCATTTGTGGGTTATGAGTCGCAAGAGATTACAGTTGGTAGCCAAAGCACAATTAATGCATCCATGGTTCCTGATTCGGAGCAGTTGGATGAAGTTGTGGTGGTTGGTTACGGTACTCAGAAAAAGAGAGATCTCACTGGAGCAGTAGGACAGATTGATGCAACCAAAATTGCTAATCAATCGCCAAACTCAGTGACGGATATACTACGGGCAAATGTTCCCGGTCTGAATGTCGGATTCAATAATTCACCAAAGGGTGTCAGTCAGCTTCAGGTGCGTGGAAATAACTCTCTGAATGCAGGTACACAACCCCTAATTGTATTGGATGGTACGATTTACAATGGTGACCTGTCTTCTATTAATCCGAACGACATAGATAAGATAGATGTCATGAAAGATGCTAGTTCAGCTGCAGTTTATGGTGCAAGGGGGGCTAATGGAGTAATTCTCATTACGACCAAAAGAGGTACTTCTGAGAAACCGACTATTAATGTGGCCACTTCTTATGGTGTTGCCACCAAAGCATTTGACAATCCTCCGTATTCTCCAGAGGGGTATGCCAACTGGAGAACCGATGTATTCAAAAGTATCAATTATGGAGTGGATGATCAGCCGGGTTACTTCGATAATCCGAACAATCTCCCTGCAGGAGTGACTTTGGCAGACTGGCTGGCTTATGATGGAGCAACAGGAGACCCAACCACTGCCTGGTTAAATAGAATTGGATTCCAGGATGTTGAGATTGGTAATTATCTGGCTGGAAGAAGTGTGGACTGGTATGACATGATCTTCCAGAATGGTACCAGAAGTGATCTTAACTTAAGCCTCTCGGGTCAGAAATCGGATTTGAAATATTTCTGGTCCATCAACAAGATGAGTAATGAGGGTATCGTGGCAGGAGAAAAATATGAAACAATCAGAACCCGGTTAAATCTTGATGCGGAAGTAGTTGATTGGTTGTCAGTGGGTGTAAACGCACAATTTTCTGTTGGTGATGAAAGTTCAGTGCCCGCCGAATGGCAGATGTTTAGACAGGCTTCTCCCTGGGGTTCCGAACTGAGTGATGATGGAACAACCTTGAGATACAGTCCCCAGGATGACCCGGGAGCTGGTGCAAGGCATCCTTTCCTGAGGAGAACCTATACCGATCGCGAAATCAAAGAAAATATTCTAAATGCACGTGTTTATTCTTTGATCACGTTGCCACTTGGGTTTTCCTACCAGTTGGCTTTTACCAACAGGTTTGAGTGGAATCATAATTTTACCCATCAATCATCCGAAAGTCCTGAGTGGGCCACAGGAAGGGCCTTCAGGGAAAATACTGAAATCCACGAATGGCAATTGGAAAATATCTTTAAATGGGATAGGACATTTGGAAACCATGTGATTAATGCAACCTTTCTGATATATGCAGAGCAATATGATGGAAGATTTCTCCATGCCAGTAACTCATTATTTAGCCCAAATGATTTGTTGGGATATTACAATCTATCACTGGGGACTGCCCCTATAGTTAGTGGGGATCCGGATGGTGATGAAGGCTTTAGAGGAGATCAAACAAATACCGGCGATGCATTAATGGGTCGGGTTAATTATAGCTTTCAAGGTAAATATTTATTCTCAGCCTCAGCTCGTAGGGACGGATATTCGGCATTTGGTCCTGAAAACAAACGAGCATTATTTCCTTCACTGAGTGGTGGATGGGTGGTTTCCGATGAGAGCTTCTTTGATGTTGGCCCTATTGATTTTCTTAAGTTTAGGGTTTCATGGGGTATCAATGGTAACAGGAATATCGGAAGATACGCCTACCTCTCCCAACTGTCAGCCAATAAAACACTGATTATCGATGGTGGATCTGTGACACCTGTTGCCACACTTGACCCTGCTACCATGCAGAATTCAGGGCTAAAGTGGGAACGAACCACTGCCACCAACTTTGGGCTTGATTTCAGTTTGTTTTCAGGTGTAGTAGATGGGTCTATGGAAGTGTATAATATGCTTACCAATGACTTACTGGTATCCAGAGCGCTTCCAGATGTGACCGGTTACACCAATGTGCTTTCAAATCTTGGCGAAGTGCAGAACAATGGCTTTGAATTATCTCTCAACAGCAGAAACATCAGCAATGCCAATTTCCAATGGTCATCAATGGTAAACTTCTCACTGAATAGGAATAAGATTAACAGCCTATATGGTGACCTGGATGAAAA
>JAHCMM010000171.1 GCA_019192515.1 Cyclobacteriaceae bacterium SS2 | reverse complement strand
AGCCACAGCATTGGTAGACAGCATGAAAATAGAAGTGATTTGCGAACAAAGCAATATCAATTCGATTCTCGACATTCAACCTATTGGCTATGAAGAAGCGCTTAAGAGAACTTTATCAAAAATTGAAAGTCATGAGGTATTATCCAGCTGGAAAGACTCCCTGATTAGCGGAAGATTGAATATCAACATATCAGATTTTCTGAATGTCCCTTCGCATGGATGTTTCAAAGATTCCCGTTCACTACGTATCGACAATAGAGAATCCACGCTGGACAGGATCTGGAGAATTGGAGGTGAAACAGGCTGGTACTATGCTACATGGCTTTGGCTGATCAGGGGATTTCTGGACAAACTCTTTGGAGGTGTTGGATTGAGAAGAGGTCGAACGCATGATAATCAACTTCAGGCAGGGGATGCAGTTGATTTCTGGAGAGTGCTGTTTGCTGATCGTCGGGAAGGACGTGTATTACTATTTGCTGAAATGCGCCTGCCTGGAGAAGCCTGGCTGGAGTTTAAAGTGAGAGAAAATCAACTGATTCAAACAGCCACCTTCAGACCAAAAGGTATTCTCGGGCGATTGTACTGGTACGGTGTATATCCCCTCCATGGAATAGTATTTGGAGGAATGATTAAAAAGCTGGCCGGGAAATAATAGACTTAAAGTGCCTCAATCTCTTTCTGTACCTGGATCAGCCTCTCGGGATAATCTGTGATGATCCCGTCAACACCCATATGAAGCATCTTCACCATGTCGTCGCGGTCATTTACAGGATAGGTATAGACTTTAAATCCCCTGGCATGCATCCTGAACACCCTTCTCGTAGAAAGTGTGGTATATTCCGGATTCAGAGCCAATAACCTGTTTCCTTCACTGGTAGCCCGTCCCAAATGCATTTTAGTTTCAATATAAAAAGCAAAAAGGGGCGTTGAATCCTCGCCAATCAGCAACTTCTTAGTCTGTATTCTCTCGTCATATGCGTGGGCTTCTTCCAGGTACTCAATTTCATAAGATTGGAGTATACACCAGTCGAATCCATTCTCCTCAGCCCGGATGATATCGATTAATTTCTGAGCAAAATCATGGTAGTGAGGATGATCCGAATGTTTGATCTCAATCAACACTTTGCACTTGCCTTTTATGGTATCTAAAACCTCTTTCAAAGTAGGAATTCTAGTCCCCTTATAAGCAGGGCTGTGCCAGAAACCAGCATCAAGCTCCTTCAACTCCTCAAGCGTATAATCATGAACAAACCCCTCTCCATCCGTAGTCCTGTCCAGTGTTTCATCATGAAAGACTATTATGCGCTCATCTTTTGTTTGCTGAACATCAATTTCGATCATATCCACTCCCATCTCAAGCGCTTTTATAATAGCGGGAATGGTGTTTTCAGGAGCAATTCCGGAAGCTCCTTTATGCGCAATGATCTCGAAATCTTTATTCTTGAGATCAGCATCAATTTTTGAGCTCACAATCAGATTTCTATATATCCATGGTTCAAAAATCGCCATGCATAGGAAGAGGAATAAGAAAGGAAGAGAATATAAAATGAATTTCCTGGTCATTCTATTGATGCTGTTGGTCCGGTGAATTTAATCAAATCATCTATTAAAATTGAGTACTGGCCTTTTTTCCATTTAACTTGTGATTTTCAAGCCCAATTCTTTCAATTGTTCCTGGTCAATTGCAGAAGGTGTATCAATCATCAAATCCCGACCACTATTATTTTTAGGGAATGCCATGAAATCCCTGATGGAATCGCTGCCTCCCAAAATTGCGCATAGTCTGTCCAGACCGAAAGCAATTCCACCATGTGGTGGTGCACCGTACTCAAATGCATCAAGTAAGAACCCAAACTGTTTTTGAGCTTCTTCTTTACTGAAGCCTAGCAGGTCAAACATCTTATTCTGAAGATCTCTGCTGTGGATCCTGATCGAACCCCCACCTATCTCTGATCCATTGATGACCACATCATAGGCATTGGCCCTGGCGGCTCCTGGCTCTGTCTCCAGCAAATGCACATCGTCTTTATGCGGCGAAGTAAATGGATGGTGAATGGCATGATATCTCTTGGTCTCTTCGTCCCATTCTACAAGAGGGAAATCAAAGATCCAAACCGGCTTAAATACGTTTTTATCACGCAGTCCAAGCTCATTTCCCATGTGTAGTCGTAATTCAGAGAGTGCTTTCCTGGTGGCATTTGCCTCACCAGCCAGAATGAGCATCAAATCACCTGGCTTGGCTCCAAATTCATTTGCCCAGGCTTTCAGATCTTCCTCGGAGTAGAACTTATCTACAGATGACTTCAATGTTCCATCTGAGTTGTACTTGACATAAACAAGTCCTTTGGCTCCGATCTGTGGTCGTTTTACCCAGTCTGTCAAGGCATCCACCTGCTTCCGGGTATATTCTGCGCATCCAGTTGCATTGATCCCTACAACCAATTCGGCACTATCAAATACGTTGAATCCTTTGCCCTGAGTCAGGTGATTCAACTCACTAAATTTCATTTCAAACCTCAAATCAGGTCGGTCGTTGCCATATGACTTCATTGCTTCATCGTATGACATATGAGGAAAAGTACCCAGATCAACATTACGGGTTTTCAAAAACAGCCTCCTGATCAGCCCTTCAAAAATCTCTACAACATCTTCCCTGGTAACAAACGACATCTCACAGTCGATCTGTGAAAACTCAGGCTGACGGTCTGCCCTAAAATCCTCATCTCTGAAACACCTTACTATTTGATAGTAGCGATCAAATCCGGAAACCATCAAAAGCTGCTTAAATGTTTGCGGTGACTGAGGAAGAGCATAAAATTCTCCGTGGTGAATCCTTGAAGGGACCACAAAATCTCTCGCTCCCTCAGGTGTGGACTTGATCAGATATGGAGTTTCTACCTCCATAAACATCTGCTCATTGAGGTAACTTCTCGTTTCAGACATGATCTTGTGTCTGAGCTCAAGCCCCTTTCGTACCGGGTTTCTTCTCAGGTCGAGATAGCGATATTTCATTCTCAAGTCTTCTCCTCCATCCGTTTCATCTTCTATAATGAATGGGGGAACTTTCGACTCGTTCAGACATGAATAGGTCTCTACTACAACTTCAATGTCACCGGTGGGTAGTTTATCATTCTTAGCATAGCGCTCTGATACTTTTCCGGTAACAGAAAGCACAAACTCACGCCCGGCTTTCCTGGCTTGCTTCAATACATCTTCCTGCGTCTTACCTTCTTCAAAAACAAGCTGTGTCAATCCAAATTTATCCCGAAGGTCGATCCACAGCATCCCTCCTTTATCCCGTACTCTTTGTACCCATCCGGTAAGCGTAACAGTTTCTCCAACATGCGATTTCCTTAGCTCTCCGCAGGTATGTGTTCTAAGCATTTATCTGAAGTTTAATTGAAACAAACAGCCGCAAATTTAACAATAGTTTTAGCTTTGAGATAATTAAAAATTTAACCGATGAAGCAAGTACTGATCAGGTTGTGGATCATAGTAATGTTATGCAGTTATTGGCCTTTGTCTGCCCAGCATAAGCTTGAAAAAGTTCAGGTCAATAAAGATATCAGTTTGTTACTGCCCGAAGATTTCATTCTGATGTCAAAGTCGGAACGGATCAATAAATACGTAAGCTCCAAGGAGCCTCTCGTCATGTATACCAGCTATGATCGAAACATTGATTTTGGTATCACACTGACCAACCTGGGCTGGGCATCCAATGATCTGGAGCTGCTCATGCAGTTTTATATTTCCGGGATCAGAAATCTTTACAACGAAGTGGAGTTTCTTCAGCAGGAAGTAAAAGAGATCAATGGTCGGGAATATATAGTCCTGGAATTTGTCTCAAAGGTTACAGATGAAGACAATGTATTTGGAGGCCCCTCGGCAACTAGCAAATACACTTACATTCAATATACCTTGTTTAATAATCAGGTTTTACTCTTCAACTTTTCTGCACCCGCTCGGGTCCGCGCCCAATGGGAATCCACAGCAAAAAGCATGATGGAAAGTATCAGGATCGATGACTGAGCTAAGTATACATTCAGATGAGCATTTCATGCGTCAGGCACTTAAAGAAGCCGACAAAGCTTATGAAAAAGGTGAAATACCCATTGGTGCTGTGGTCGTATCCAATAAAACCATCATTGCCAGAGGCCACAACCAGGTGGAACAACTCAATGATTGCACTGCCCACGCGGAAATGCTGGCTATCACTTCAGCTCAAAACTATTTAGGAAGCAAATACCTGGATCAGTGTACACTTTATGTGACACTTGAGCCATGTGTCATGTGTGCGGGAGCTTTGTACTGGGCTCAGCTGGAAAAACTTATATTCGCGGCCAAAGATGAAAAACGAGGCTTCAGCAATCAAGGAAACCTGCTCCACCCAAAGACTAAGATCCTGAGTGGTTTATTGGAGGAAGAATCATCCAATTTGATTAAATCCTTCTTCAAACAGCTGAGAGGGAACAATTCCTGAGGGAGAATGTTTTATATTCGAAGACTGAAAAACTTGAACAATAAATCATAATAAATTATGGCATTTGAATTACCCGATCTACCCTATGCGCACAATGCGTTGGAACCACATATTGATGCAAAGACAATGGAGATACACCATGGTAAGCATCATGCTGCATATGTTTCAAAATTGAACGCAGCTATCGAGAGCACCCCAATGGCCGGAAAGTCCCTTGATGAACTGATGAAAAATCATTCAGACGTCGGTGCAGTTCGCAACAATGGAGGTGGTCACTGGAACCACACGCTTTTCTGGACTATCATGAGCCCAAAAGGTGGCGGAGCTCCTTCAGGCGATCTGGCTGCTGCTATCGACAGCGCTTTTGGATCTTTTGACAAATTCAAAGATGAATTTAGTAATGCTGCTGCCACAAGATTTGGATCTGGATGGGCATGGCTATGCGTAGAAGGTGGTAAACTTTCTGTTTGCTCTACACCTAACCAGGATAATCCTCTGATGCCGGGATCAGGATGTAACGGAACACCAATCCTAGGATTGGATGTTTGGGAACATGCCTATTACCTCAACTATCAGAACAGACGCCCTGACTACATCACTGCATTTTTTAATGTAATTAACTGGGATGAAGTTGCTAAAAAGTTTGCAGCAGCTAAATAATCTCCAATAGATATCATCTTGAAAGCCTCCACATCGGGGGCTTTTCTTTTTTGAGCTTAAAACATACAGTAGATTGAAATATCAGGCAGATCTGGATCGGGCAGTATCTCTCAAGCGCAAAAACAAACAGCTGCTGGAGAAATATCGTCGTGAAAAACCTAAAGATCTGGACAACAGGTTTCATCAGGCTCATGAGGAAGTTTTCGAAGAAATTGATTGCCTGGAATGTGCTAACTGCTGTAAAACCACAAGCCCTATTTTCCTAATGTCTGATATCGAAAGGCTTGCTCACAGCATGAAGATGCAAACAGGCACTTTCATCGACACTTATTTAAAAGTGGATGCTGAAAACGACTATGTATTGAAATCATCTCCCTGCCCATTCCTATTGGAAGACNATAAGTGTGTAGTCTACGAAGACCGCCCTAAAGCATGCAGAGAATATCCTCACACAAACCGAAAAAGGATGCACCAAATCACCCAATTGACGTTGAAAAACACCATGATTTGTCCGGCAGTTACGCGAATTCTGGAGAAATTACGTATAATACCGTAGTATTGAGCATTCTCTCAAATCAAAACAACTAACTAACTGATTAACAGTTATTTAAATCAATTAAATTCTAAAAATAAGAAAATTACCATCCCGTATTTCATTGATTCATCTACGGGAAAAAACCTATGGTAATCAATTTCCATACACCGTACTATTACAATGAAATTGATTGTAAGACAAACGATCCGGTTGCAAAACGGACGTTAATATCTAGCCATTATGGAAATTGTAAAGATTGAAGAAAGGTTACAAAAATCAGAAAGAACTGACAACCCAGTTTCTACTGCAAACTTTATTGCCGATACTTCAGGTATTATTGTTGAAGCCAATGATAATTTCTTTTCATTGATTCAAAGAAGCCCTGAGGAAGTGCTCAATAGAATGTATTTTCAGAACCTTCTACCGATGGGCGGCAAGATCTATTACAATTCACAATTCGCACCACTTCTTCAGCTTCATGGTAAGATTAGTGATGTAAGATTTGAGCTGGTAAGAAAAGATCACAGCAAGGTGACTGTACTGGTCAACTCTCAAATAAATCATGAAGGTAAAATAGCTACACGAGTAGCAGAGCTGGAACCTAAAAGAAGGTACCTAGGCGAATACAGCTCTGAAAGCAGCCAGGTTCGGGAAATGTCTGGTGAGATAGCCAGGCTCAAAGCTCAGCTGAAAGAAAAAAATGAAAAGATCAAAGAGCAGGAAGAAGAGCTGGAGCGACTGGATACTATTAAAAATAAATTCTTCAATGTAGTATCTCATGACATGAAAAGCCCATTGTGCGGATTGAGTGGCTTTGTAAACATGATCGTTGAAAATGCCGATGAATTTTCAAAAGAACGAATGGTGGAGGTATCCAGGCAACTTAAAGAAACCATTGACGGCACAGTTCAGCTGGCAGACAATCTGATCAACTGGGCTCAGTCGCAAATGAAAGATTTTGATATCCATCCTGAAATCATTCAGCCGGAAGAGCTTGTCAATGAGATCCTGGATCTCTGCAATACCTCAGCCAGGAAAAAGAACATCAAGCTTGCGTATGACATCAAAGAACAGATGGTAGTCTATGGGGATAAAAACCAGTTGACATTTATTCTCAGAAACCTGGTAAACAATGCCATTAAGTTCACACATTCAGGAGGACTGGTGGGAATTGAGATCTCTGAAAATGAGTATGGAGACTCAGTCTTAAAGGTAACTGACAATGGCATTGGGCTAACTCAATCACAGGCCGAAGCTCTTCTCACAGAAAACAGAAATGCCAGTACGCTTGGAACTTCAGGAGAAAAAGGAACAGGTATGGGATTGATGCTTACGCAGGAGTTTGTGCAAATGCATGGAGGCAAACTGGAGGTGTTCAGCAAAAAAGGCGAAGGAAGCACCTTCAAGATCACTTTGAATCCATTGGAGCTTAACAAGAAACTGTTGGCTATCTAAACAAGATCTTCCCTCAGCTAGCTATAAAAATTATTGAGCAAGAAGAAGTATTAATCACGGTGACAACACCTCAAAAAAATAATTAATATCCACTTCGAAAAGTGAGCAAGAGTCCGGAACTATTGTAAATACCACTTGTTGTATTCACTCACAATCGTAATTATATCCCGATATTTATAATCTCTATCCTCAATGGCTTTGGCTATATGGGGAGCATCCTGGAAATAAGGCACTAATCTCTTCCTGAAGAAGAGCATAGATACCTGCACATATTGCAATTCATCTTCTTTGATGATGTAAAAATTTCCATCAAACTGTGGCCCTGATTGATCCACAAATTCATCCTCATACAATTTTAGATAACCATCTATATAAACCTTTAAGAAGTGCTTTTGTCCTATTTTAATCCTCGAAATCCCCAATAGATCTTTGCCCTGACTAAACGGCACACTATGAAAATTTGATCCTCCCCGATGGTAAGCCAAAAGCTGGTCCGGGCGAAACTTAAGCCGCTTCTTGTTGTGTTTGAGTATGATTCGATCCAGCAGCTTAGCTGAAAAACCTTCCTTTCTATCCTTCACCAGACCATACAAGGTATCTCCATGATTTAACACCACATACCCTTCTAAAAAATCTCTCTGGGCTATGGCAGTTGCACTAAAAATCAAAAGTATTCCAATTAACAACTGTCTTTTCATAACCTTAATTTAGCAAAAACAATGCCTACGATTTACTTCATTAGCGCCTTAGTACAATTTATGACCTCATCAATACTTCTACATCAATGAGTCGTTCTGTGGAATGGGTAATAGACGAGCTAAAAGAGCTCTCCAACCCGGATTTGATTGCTGGCATTGGCAGATTTGGTATCCCGACGGAAAATGTAATAGGGATTAGTAGTCGGAACCTGCGAAAGTTGGCCAAGGTACTGGGGATTAATCATGACCTGGCAACAGCATTATGGAAATCCGAGATCCATGAAGCCAAATTGCTGGCCACCTATGTGGTCGACCCTCAGAAGTTGACGATTGAACAAGCGGAAAAATGGCTGTCTGATATTTATTCCTGGGATCTCTGTGACAGCTTTTGTCGGGCACTCGCAGATACATCCTATGCCTACGATTACGCGCCGATATGGGCATCACGAAAAGAAGAATTTGTGAAGCGTGCTGGGTTTGCTACCATGGTCAATTTGGCTATACATGACAAAAAAGCCCCGGACCAAAAGATGGAAGCCTTTTTCCCGGTCATTATCCGAGAGGCATGGGATGAAAGGAATTTTGTAAAAAAAGGTGTGAACTGGGCGCTTCGCCAGATAGGTAAAAGAAACCTTAGCCTTCATAAAAAAGCCATTGATGTGGCTCTTGAAATAAAAAATCAGGGCACCTCTTCAGCAAAATGGATTGCGAATGATGCCCTGAGGGAACTAACAAATTTGGCGGTAATCGGCAGACTTAATAAAAAGTCCTAAAGGCGTCAGTTCCTGCTTACAAATTCTTTTCTATCAACTTTCAACTCCGGGATGCCCAGCATCTCAGCTACCTCATCGTAGTTTGAGAAATCTACTCTGCCTGACTCCCAAAACTGTGCCGGAATGATCACGACCCTCACTACCTGGTTAAGAAGATCACCCTCCTGCAGGTTTGCCAAAGGAAACGTAGCATCCATAAACAATTTCACGTCATACATGGTGAAGTCATAGTTGTATTGAAACATGCCTTCGTCCAGGAAGATGGTCTGAGGAAGCAACCTCCAGACATCTACATCCTCTGAAGTAACTTCCCAAAGGAGATAAACCAGCGCTTTATCTTCATTGAAAACCTCAAAATCCTGGGGCAGCTCCAACAGCACTTCATAGTCCGGAGCTACAAAGTCAATATCTACGTATTCAAATAAAAATCCACTTTCACCAGCTACACCCTGTGGACCCGGGTCTCCTTTTGGTCCCTGAGGTCCTTCGGGTCCAATCAGTCCATCGTTATTATTACATCCGGCCAATGCCAAAAGCAAAGGGGCTACTATTAAAAATCTTATGAGTTTCATGACCTTATTCTTTGATGTTGTTAGGTTAAAATCAAACATTGTTCCACTTTTTATAAAATTGTAAAATAAATCTAAAATTCCATCACCATGGCTACGAACAAAACCCAACCAAACGACAGCAATGTCAACGCATTTCTCGATTCGGTAGCAGAAGATAAGAAAAGGGCTGATTCCTTCAAACTACTGAAAATAATGCAGGAAATCACCAGTGAATCACCAAAAATGTGGGGCTCCAGCATAATAGGATTTGGGAACTATCACTACAAATATGAGTCTGGCAGGGAAGGTGATTTTTTTATTGTAGGATTTTCTCCAAGAAAGCAAAATCTTACTCTCTATATCATGCCAGGCTTCGAACGCTATGAAAAGCTGATGGCTGATCTCGGGAAATATAAAACCGGAAAAAGCTGTTTGTATATTAAGTCGCTTGATGATGTAGACATGAAGATTTTGAAAGAATTGATCAGCAATTCAGTTTCATACATGAATAAAAAATACAATTAAGCTGGAATTCAGAAAGCCCCGGGCAAATCATTCGCTGGAATACTTACCAAAGGCGATCTGGTTTTATAATTTCGCCACAAACAAATTTCTATGTCATCTATCAAACTTGCTTCCTGGAATGTAAATGGTATCCGGGCCATGCTAAAAAAAGATTTTATCAAAGATGTAAAATCAATGTCTCCGGATATCTTATGCCTGCAAGAAACCAAGGCACAACCTGAAGAAGCCAAATCAGCATTAAGTATCTTATCAGAATATGAAGCTTACGTAAATAGCTCCAAAGAGCGCAAGGGGTATTCGGGCACGGCCATTCTCACAAAACCGAAACCTATTGAGGTAACAGAGGATATCGGCATAGAGGAACACGATATGGAGGGCAGGGTGATCACAGCAGAATATGACCAGTTTATCCTCGTAACTGTGTATACCCCCAACTCCGGGGAAGGTATGAAGCGACTCGACTACCGAAAGACCTGGGACGATGCTTTCCTGCAACACATCCAAAGCCTGGAGGAAAAAAAGCCTGTCGTGATCTGTGGAGATCTGAATGTCGCTCACCAGGAAATTGACATTGCCAGACCCAAGGCTAATTACAACAAGACATCGGGATATACCCAAACTGAAATTGACGGAATAAACAACATTTTGGATGCGGGATTCATCGATACTTTTCGGGTCTTCTATCCTGAAGAAGTAAAATACAGTTGGTGGAATTATAAATTCAATGCACGCGCCAGAAATGTAGGCTGGAGGATAGACTATTTTCTGGTGAGCGAACAATTGAAGTCCAACTTGAAGAGTGCCGAGATTCACAATGAATACCTGGGATCAGATCATTGTCCTGTATCCATCGAACTTGGGTTTTAAAATCATATAAAACCCCTAATTTTACCTGAACTTACCTAACCATTCACTGATGGATCTGAAAAGAATTCCTTTGCATGAAATACATGTGGGCCTGGGTGCCAAAATGGTTCCCTTTGCAGGATATGAAATGCCGGTGAGATATTCATCCGACAAAGAGGAGCACCTGGCAGTTAGAAATGGAGTGGGCGTTTTTGACGTCTCTCACATGGGTGAATTTATGGTGTCGGGTCCCAAAGCCTTAGAAACCCTGCAATGGATATCTTCAAACGACCTTTCGAAACTCACCGAGGGTCAGGCCCAGTACGGGTATCTGCCAAACGATAAAGGTGGAGTGGTTGATGACTTCATCACTTACAAGATGAGTGATGAGGAATACATGCTGGTGGTAAATGCCTCAAATATTGAAAAGGACTGGACCTGGATCTCAGAACAGAATAAAGGTGCCACTCTTAAAAATATTTCAGATGACATTGTGCTCCTGGCAGTACAGGGACCAAAAGCAAAGGACACATTGCAGAAACTGACAAAAGCTGATTTATCAGCTGTAAAGTATTACCATTTTATTGAAGACCAGCTGGCCGGAAAGAAGATGATCATCTCAGCAACCGGATATACTGGTGCAGGTGGTTTTGAGTTATACATCCAAAAAAAGGATGCGACAGCGGTTTGGGAGGCTATCTTCGAAGCAGGTGCCGAATACAATATTTTACCCATTGGGCTTGGCGCCAGAGATACACTACGATTGGAAATGGGCTTCTGCCTCTACGGCAATGACATAGACGATGACACTTCTCCTATTGCTGCTGGCTTAGGATGGGTGACCAAATTCACCAAAGACTTTGTCAATGCAGGTCAGTTGAAAAAAGAAAAGGAGGAAGGTACGGAATTTAAGCTGGTTGGATTGGAGATCGTTGACAAAGGAATTCCTCGACATGGCTATCGAATTGTGGATGATGAAAGCAACATCATCGGCCTCATCACCTCAGGCTCCATATCACCAGTAACGAACAAAGGAATTGCCCTGGGGTACATAAAATCGGGGCTGCATAAGCCTGGTACGGAAGTGAACATTGAAATCCGTAACAAAAACATTAAGTCCAAGGTTGTAAAAACACCATTTATTTAATTTTCTATCTCTATGAAGACTGTTGAAGTATGTTTGACCCCTGACCTGATACAGCACTTCAGTCTGAAAGGAAAGATGGTCATCGTTGTTGACATTTTCAGAGCCACTTCCTGCATTGTCACCGGGCTGGCGTATGGTGTTAACGCTATTTATCCTGTTGCTACGGTAGAAGAATGCAAAGCTTTTAAGAAAAAAGGTATGATCATCGCTGGAGAACGTGGTGGTGAAAAGGTAGATGGTTTTGATGTGGGAAATTCACCATATGAATATATGAATGACGAGTTTCAGGGAAAGAATATCGCCGTGACAACTACCAATGGCACGCAGGCAATATTAAAGTCAATAGGAGCCGATCAAATTTTAATCGGTGCTTTTCTCAACCTTAGAGCTATGGCTGACTATATCCTGGACATGAATAAAAACGTGATTATTCATTGTGCCGGATGGAAAGGTATGGTCAATATAGAAGACACCCTGTTTGCCGGAGCTTTGATCAATGAGATCAAGGCAACTCACCAGCCATCAGGCGATTCGGCCTTTATGGCTGGTGACCTGTATCATTTCCATCATATGGATCTCCTTCATGCGGCTCACAATTCATCCCATGCCAAACGACTGGCAGCATTTGGAATTGAAAAGGACCTGGATTTCTGTATGGAAATGAGCCTCTATTCTATCATCCCCTCATACGAGGAGAAGAAAATTACACTCCTGTAGGTGGGTTTATACCAGTCGGTAGATATCCATGATCTTTTTCAGGATGCTTTCAAAATCTATCTTTAAATCGATGAGCTTGCCTGAATGAATATCGAAAACCCATCCATGGACTGTGATTCCCCGATCTTTATAAGCTAATTGTACCTCAGAAGTTTTCAATACGTTTACGCATTGCTCCTGCACATTTAGCTCCACAAGTCTTCTGTATCTTTCTTCTTCATCCTGGATACCATCTAGTTCAGCTTTGTGAATACGATAAACATCCCGGATATTTCTTAGCCATGGATTGAGGATACCTAGATCAGCAGATTGCATGGCAGCTTTTACACCCCCACAATAATAATGTCCGCAAACCACGATGTGATCAACTTTCAGGTGGGCTACAGCATAATTGATAGTTGACATGATCCCCAGGTCAGTATTAGGCACCATATTGGCAATATTTCTATGTACAAATACATCGCCTGGGTTTACTCCCATTATTTCCTCAGCAGTCACCCGACTATCTGCACATCCAACATAGAGTATTGGAGGGTTTTGTCCTTTAGACAGGTTTTTGAAATAGTCCTGGTCAACTTTTAATTTCTCTTGAATCCACTTTTTGTTGTTTTCGAAAATCTGATCAATCTGCATTAGAATCAATTTTTAAGGTTACATTAATATACTTTTTGTTGGGGTCAATGGTTCTGGAAGATCTTGCTCACCTAGCATCTCTCTTAGGTCAATTTCTATGGTTCGGCTTAATGCAGCCATTGGAATATCATTTGCTCCTCCCTGAAATGGATTTTCCGTTGCCTCTCCAATCTTTTCCATCGTATGGAATACCCATGAGACCAAAGTGCTGAAAGGTATGGTCAGCCAAACAAAATAGTCTCCCAGCTTTTGAAACTCAGGTAGCATTCCAAAAGGGATGAGTATTAAAAACAACCAAACGAAGTAAAGGTTTAATGTGGCAAACTGTCTGGGATAGGGGAAATTCTTGATTCTTTCGGATTTACCCTGATGATCATACAATTCCTTCAGGATATTCTCCATTTCCATATGCCGGAAGTCTTCGATCAGCCCTTTGTTCAACAGCTCTTTAAGATCTGCGGATTGCCTGGCTATAATTTGAGTGGCTGGATTTTTAGTTTTAAGGATTTCCTCCAGCTCCTTATTATCCAAAAAATTGCCCAGTATCTCTTCTATCTTCACTACTTCCTCCGGAACAACATAAGTCTTTTTATATTCCCTGTTTTCCTTTGAGGTCAGGGTTTCCCAGGTGCGAGGTTGCCTGAGTTGATATCTTAGCGCATTGACCCAGGCAATGTGACGATAAACCAACCGTCTATGAATCTTGCTTAGCTCGGGCTCGCTTAATGATTTGGTGGCATGCCTATTGGTGACAAAATCTCTGGACATGATTCCCCAGGTCCTGCTGGTATTGATGATAGCTCCCCAGATCTTTCTGGCTTCCCAAAGCCGGTCGTATGTAGCGTTGTTTTTAAAGCCAATTAAAAAGGCAACGGCTGTACCAATTAATGCTATGGGTACCCAAGGAAGTCCGATTTGCTTCACCTCAAAGACAGCATACAGCACCGTAGGTATGGTGGAAATGATCAGGAATCGGAATATTGCCCGTCTGGTCCATAGAATGGCTTCCAACAACCCAAATGATTTTCCTGCATGCATAGATGGGCAAGATAGTGCCCAAATCGCTATTACGAAAATCAGCTGATGTCTCCGGGTTTTCTTCTCACATTCCGATCTCAAAAAATCAGGGTAATCAGGGTCAGGCAGGAACTTGTTAAACATAAAAAAACCGCCCCGGATAATCCGGGGCGGCAGTCAAATCCAGCAACACGCCAGACAGACTTCTGCCTAGTGTTTCTTGATCAGCCTAAACTGTGAGGTTTTTTCTGTAATCAGATTTTCTACTTTCAATATGTAATTTCCTGCTGTTAACCCGCCCAGGTCCATCCGGGGTGTGATATTCCTGGTGTAAACCACCTTCCCCTGAAGATCCAGTACGATGAGATTTCCTTTTTCGATACCCCGTACCTCCAAATACTTGACAGTTGGATTGGGAAATACTTTAATCCCTGCTTCGACAAATGAGGCCCCAAGTACCGATGTCAAAGAAAATGTTTCAGTAGCCTCACCCTGGTAGTTAGTATCTGAAATGGTTACAACAACGTCATAATCACCGGCATCAACAGGCGCTGTGCTTGACCCATCATAGGTAACACTGTAGGCCAAACCATCAGGATCTGTCGAGATAGTGGGAAACTTTTCTGTGCCATCAGCCTCCTGCTCCAGATTGGTAATGTTAATCACAGCTTCGGCCTTCTCAATTGTGAGAATACCATTGACCTTCGTGATTTCATAATTATCTGCGGATCCTCCTGTCAGGGTAATGGCATATTCCCCGGCATCGCTGGCCAAGCCAGCTGTCGATCCTATAGAGGGTGGGGTAATATCGCTTTCATCATCTCCATTCACAAACCCATCATAGGAGATCGTTAATACCGGATTGGACTCACCATAGGTTTTGGTTTTATCATCCGCAGTGATTGTCAATGAAGCCCTGGTTGATGCAAAACTTCGAATTACAGGAAGGGCAGGATTAAAGATATCATTTCCAACCTGTGATGCCCTCACAGTGATATCTCCCACACCAGTAACTTTCAGACTACTACCGGTAATTTCTCCCGGTCCTTCAGTCACCACAAAGGTGACTGACAGGCCGGAAGTGGCGGTGGCAACTAGCGAAAATGAATCTCCGTATTTTTTATCGGAGATTGTATTAAATGTTATTGATTGATCGGTTTTGGTTCCATCTGTCACGATGATTGTTCGAACAACCGGTTCGGCATCAAAATGATTGTCATCTCCTGCCTGAGTCACCTGTACCACTAGCTCTCCTGTACCTGTAAAAGTGAGTGTATTTCCACTTAGCGTAGCCGGTCCGGACTCAAGCTCAAAGGTTAATGGCAGTTCAGAGTCAACGGATGCGTCCAATACCAGGGTACCATCTGCTACATTTACACTGCTTGGAGGATCAAATGTGATCACTTGTGTTTTCTTTTCAATCTCCAGGATAGCATCGGTGAAAGTAATATCATAATTACCTGACATGGCGCCAGATACAGTAATCGGATAAGTACCAATAGCTGAACCCTCAGTAGCAGTGGTTTCAATTGTGACAGGTACATCTAAATCTCCCTCTGCATCATCATACTCAAATCCTGAAATGAGGTAAGTCAGTGTAGGAATTGGCTCTCCAAAACTTATTGTTTTGTCCTCTGCTGTAATCGTGAGAGCTGCTTTGCTTATTGAAATAATCTGTTCTACATCGGCTGCAACACTTACTGAATCATTTCCAATCTGCATCGCGGTGATAGTAGCCTCTCCTGCTCCCTGAATGATCAGATCATTGGTAGCCCCATCGATTGTTGCTACTGATTCATCACTGGATGAATAAGTAATTTTTAAGTTATAAGTGCTGGTGGCCAAAAGATCAATTGGTCCGTCTCCATAAGTAGCTGGGGATAATTCAGGAAAGGTAATTTCCTGGTCATACCCTATTACCTCAAACTCATTAATCACTGACTGAGCCGGATAATAATCAATATCTCCTGGCTGACTGGCTTTGATCTGTACTGTACCAATTGATCCGTCCAGTGTCAATAGGTTTCCTTCAACTGTGGCAGGGCCAGAAATCACCTCAAACTCAACATCTAACCCAGAACTCGCTGTAGCTGTGAGGGTAAATGGATCATCATCAAAAGCCTTGTCTGATATAGCAGGAAAATCAATGGTTTGCTCCGTTTTAAAAAATGTCCAACCACTGGTATTACCGAGATTTACAGAGCTGTAAGCATTGAATGTAGCGCCTCCGGTCGCAATGTTGTCTTTGATCTCTAAGTATTCTGCATCTACCGTACCGCTTGCCTGGCTCAAGGTACCTGGCTCGCCTTCTATTGAGCTCGAAAGCAAAATAGGATCTTCCACAGTACCGATCATCTCAATCTGGGTAGCTGTAACCGTCTTACCAGACCTTATGGTGATAGGTGAGCTGTTCTCAACAATGAGATTATTCACTGTGATGTCATGCTCTATCCTCCCATCATCCGTACCATTGGACTGTCGGACAACCAGGTCATTCAGTGCAACAGTATTGATCAGGCTAAAATCGGGATTAAATGATGAACTGAAGACCATTGTAGCCTCACTGGCATCGATTGTGTAATTCGAAGCACTACCACAGTCGAACGATCTGCTTATGTATTCAGACGTACCAAGGTCCATCATCAGACCTTTGTCATCTTCAAGGTTTGTAGAGAAGTTAATATTCACGTAGTGACCATCGGTGATGAATGTGCCGTCGGAGATAAACAGTTCTCTCAGTCTAAGGGAATCTCCCAAGGTGAATGTCCCACTTCCATCTATATGAAACTCTCCACTCGTATACAATGACAGGTTTCGGGCAGAAATTGTTTCTGACTCATCTGATAGGAAAAATACTTCATCAGGATAGAATATAGCGATAGGAGAAATGTGCAAAGACCCGTATATGTTCAACAGGACATCTCCCACAATTTTTGCTGCATCATCCATGCCGGACATATCCAGGTCGTGCATACTTACCGAACTATGGTCAATTGTGAGTTCATCGTCAGGTGAGCTGAATGAATTAGCATCCAGAAACACATTGTCAAGTACTCCCGGTTCACCTGTATGAAAAGTTGATCCTCCACTGGTAGTAGCCCAGTGATTTGCAAAATCAGACCAGTTTCCGGATCCTCCTACCCAATAGTAATCCTGGCTGGTAATACTAGTGATGTTCCACCCCGTATTGTTGCCATTATCAATGGTTTGATCAGCATTGAAGGTGGCTCCTCCAGTGGCAGCGATATCCTGAAGAATGAGATAAATGCCATCCACTGTCCCCGATGCAACAGACAATGTAGCCTGTATGCCAGGGCTGCTTGAACTCATATTAATAGGAGAAGACTTAGTGCCTGTGAGAACAAGACTTGTCACTGTTTGGGTGGTTCCCTCAATTAGTGAAACATTGACACCCGGCTCAACTTCCAAAGTACTGAATGTGTTGGAACCGCTGATAGATCCATTCCCAGTCATCGTAAGCTGATTGAAAGAAAAATCATCGCCATAAAAATCTCTGGTGATAATGATCTGAGATGTACCCGGAACAATAGAAGTGGTACCGGAAGCTACTACTTTAAAATCACGTGTATTGATGACTGCGCTCCCCAGGTCAACATTGGAATCCGAAGATTGAATGTTAAAAGTAAAATTTACATTGATAGTGACGTCTCCAAGATTCACAGAACCACCATATACATTGAAATTACCACAGTTCACTTCATCATACATGGTGTATTCACCATCACCTCTAAATGAGAAATTCTGAATACTACCACCACCGTAATGAAATTCAAGCCCTGTCGCATCACCATAAGCTCCACCATTATAAATGGATTTGGTCATATCTTCTGTGAAAAATACATTTCCATGAGCTTTTACCTGGCTCTCATATGGAGCATATAATGTCGGATCATTGGTTACTCCTGACCAGTCCATGTCTTTAAAGTTGGCCTCTGGAATATTAATATTTACTGTTTGATTGGGCTCTGTAAAAGAATTGGCATCAAAGTATACATCGTCATACTTGCTGGGATAATCTGTATGGAATGTGCTCCCTCCTGAAGTAGTGGCCCAGTGAGTCGGATCATCCCAATCGCCACCATCTCCTACCCAGAAATAATCATCACCTGTAGGGGCCGTGATGTTCCAACCTGTATTATTACCATTGTCAATAGAATTGGTGGCATTGAAGGTGGCTCCACCTGTAGCATGAATGTCCTGAAGGCTCACAAAATCGATATCTATAGTACCGCTACTGATACTAAAAGTGGCTTCTGATCCAGCGCTGAAAGTCCTGATCTCAAGATCTGAATATTTATCGCCATCAGCAATAAAGCCATTCAGATGTTGCACAGAGCCTGACTCAACTACCAGGCTCCCATCCAACAAAGTCACAGTGTTGATATTATTGGTGTTGTACAACGAACCTCCCTCTTCATAAATAATGTCGTAATAGGTGAATGGTCCATTCCCATTTAAATCCCCTCGTAGCTGCCCAGTGATTATTTCAGAGGTTCCAGCATCAAATACCAGATCTGATGCACTGGAGTTCCAAAATGTACCACAATCAATTGTACTGCTCCCCAGACTAAGATCAAGCAGGTTGCCGGATGTACTCGATACATAAATTGTATTTGCAGTCGTGATCGCATAGTTAGCAGTTGAGAAAGTGCCTTTTATGAAATAAATCCTGTAAGTATTGAGGTTCCCATTCAGTGACCATCCTCCTGTACCATCAAACCTGATTGTACAGGAAGTACCAAAAGAGACTCCGCTTGTGGTGATAGTCTCCCCCATGTCAGAGGATTTGAAATAAACTTCATCCAGGTTGTAGTCTACATCCGTGTTCATGATCACAGAACCATAAATATCCAGTTGATNAGATGCATTTATCGCTGGAAAGTTCGTAGCACCGGTCCAGTCAAAGTCATGACAAACCGCTACTCCATCAATGGTCACGCTCTGTCCACTCCCTGAAAATGAATTACTGTCAAAGAATACGTTGTCAAGCTCTGTTGGAGCGACAGCATGATTAGTAACTCCACCACTCGT
>JAHCMM010000018.1 GCA_019192515.1 Cyclobacteriaceae bacterium SS2 | reverse complement strand
AAAGCTCTACGTCTTACCATATTTACTGCATCCAGTGCTGCTGTGGTAGGTCCATTTACCTCATTTTCAGCCTCAGCATACATCAGCAGTACATCGGAATATCTTCTCAATGGCCAGTTGTTGTTGGAATCCTGGATATTCACAGTAAAGCTTTCATCTATGTATTTGATGCTTACAGGCTCATCACCCAGCACCACTGTTTCACCATTAACAATCATTTCAGTAATGGCATCTACTTCTTTTCTTTGGTCCCCTGTCTCATAGGTATTTAATAAATCTTCATCTACCGGATAGCTTCTGAAAACGGGTCCATTTGCCACAAGATCTGTCAGTGCATCAGGCAGAAGAAATGCTTTGCTATTTCCAAGACCACCAAGTCCGGAATGATATTGAACCTCGAAAATCGATTCTTTGCCATTCTCATTGGCTACTTTAAACGCATCTTCATAACTGGCCCACATATCAAACATACCCAGGCCCATTACTTTTTCGGCTTCGGTCTTTGCTCCTACAAAATCTCCAAGGGTAAGATATACCTCTGCCAACAAAGCCCTGGCAGCTGGAGAAGTAGCACGGCCCTTATCCGATTGTGTATTTGGTAAATTGTTTCCAGCATCAACAAGATCTGCCTCAATGAGTGAATAAACATTTGCAATCGGAGATCGTGCTGGAAATGCATTTTCCAGAGAAGTTAACTCATGATCCATCAAAGGAATATCACCAAACAACCTGACCAGATTGAAGTAAAAAAGTGCTCTCAGATATTTGGCTTCTCCAATCAGGGCATCTTTAGCACTTTCCAAACCCTCAGCTCTGGGGATATTGTCGATAGCTGAATTTGCTCTGTTGATACCATCATAGGAAGTTGTCCAGAATGAAGACAAAATCCCATCTGTGGGATTCACAGTATGTTCATTATAGGTAACATCTCCATGAAATCCATTCCCTGCGATGTCACCAAGGGTAATGATATTATTACCATTAGAATATAAACTTTGCAATGCATCATAGATGGCATTGACTCCTGCCCTGGCCTGATCAATATTCTGATAGAAGTTATCAGGAGAGACCTGACTTTTTGGAGGCTCATCCAGAAAATCCTGGCATGACATCATAAAGGCCAGAGGAAACAATAATATGATAAACTTTTTCATTTCTAATTTCTTTTTAATCACAAAATGATATTAAATGCCGATACTTAATCCCAGGGTATAAGACTTGGATGAAGGGTAAGTATTCACATCAAAACCCCTGTAAATATTGTTCTGCCCAAAGCGATTTACTTCAGGATCGAATCCGGTATAGTTTGTCAAGGTCCATAAATTCTGACCGCTAACAAATACCCTAAATGTGCTGATCTGCCATCCCATCTTATCTATTGGCAGATTATATGAAAGGATGATATTATTGAGTCTTAGGTAGGACCCATCTTCTACCCATCTGTCATATGCCCTGAATGGATTAACCGCATTAGGATTGATGGCTATCGGGGCTTCTGCATTGGCATTTTCAACCTCCGACTTATATGGGGACCATCTGTTTCGATAGGCACCGGTAGAATTCTGTCTGCCATTGCCGAATTCCAACCACTGTGCATTCGCATTGTAAACTTCATTTCCATATGAGTAGGACATGATAGCACTTAGAGATAAACCTTTGTAGGACATGGTAGTGGAAAAACCACCAGAAAAATCCGGGTTAGCGTCACCCAGTACTACTCTATCGTCTACATCTACAACACCATCTCCATTTGTATCCACAAATTTGGCTGTTCCTGGGATCATCCTTACTCCAGTGACTGCAGTTTGATCCGGTGACGCATCAATTTCAGCTTGTGAATCGAAAAAGCCATCTGACTTATATCCATAGAAGTTGCTTAATGGCATTCCCTCTCTCAGTACAGAAACTGGTTGGCTTGCTGAATGAAAGCTGGGAACATTAAGAAATCTTTCCTTTTCCAATCCCAGGTCAAGTACCTTGTTTCTATTGAAGGCGATATTAAACCCGGCTGTCCAGGTCAACTCACCAGTCAGAATCTCTCCCTCAATTGATAGCTCAATCCCCTTGTTTTCGATACTTCCTATGTTCTGAAATGCAGAGGAAAATCCTGAGGAAGACGGGAGAAATACCTGGAGTAACAGATCAGTTGTTTTCTTGTAATAGAAATCTGTCACAAAAAACAGTCGGTCCTTCAACACTCCAAATTCAAGTCCCAGGTCAAGCTGATTGGTTGTCTCCCATTTCAAATCCTCATTTTCAACACGTATTGGTCGGTATCCAACTGCTGTAGAACTTCCGAATACTGTCCTAACCTCATCCAACAAGGCAAGAGATTGATACGAAGGCAATTCCTGGTTTCCAGTTACCCCAAAACTCGTTCGAAGTTTCAGCGAAGAGACTACATTTTGGTCTTGCATAAAAGGTTCTTCCGAAACCCTCCATGCCAATGCTCCCGATGGAAAGAAACCGTACCTGTTTCCAGCTCCGAACCTTGACGAACCATCGGCCCGGGCAGTCAGTGTCAACAGGTACCGATCCATGAACTTATAGTTGATCCTTCCAATATATGAAAGCAATGACCAGCCATATGCTCCATTTGAAGATGGGAATTGTGTTTCCCCTGCTCCAATATTGTTGAAGGAAGTGGCATCCGTAGAAAAATTAGCTGCTGAAGCAGATAGTCGTTCCTGCTGGTATTTTTGACTCGTAAAGCCCGCCAGGAAGTCCATGTTGTGGTTTCCAACAGCTTTGTTGTAGGTTAGCGTATTTTCAGAAATAAATGAAAAATTCTGAACCGTTCCTACCTGAACGGTACCACCCTGACCTGCAGCCAGTGCAATCGTGCGGGGAACAAACTGATTCTGTTTGTTATTTAATAAGTCATATCCCAGGCTGGACCTAAGTTTAAGACCTTCCACTATTGTATATTCTCCAAACATCCTGCCTAGTATCCTACCTGAATTACTTTCATTTTTAGCCAGGTCAACATAGGCTACAGGATTGTAGAATGGAACGGCTGCCTGCACATTTCCACCTCCTTCGTTTACATGTGTGTTTCTAAAAGTATATTCTCCCGTCTGAGGATCAATAACTGGTAATACCGGATTGAATCCCAGTGCTACTAACACTATAGAAGATGCATTTCCAACATTAAACCCCTGGTCAGCATAGGTCTGATTGGACCAGGATTGGCTAATGGCCAGGTTATTCCCAACTGTCAGGCCGGGCAGGATATCTTTCTCAAGATTTACCCTCAATTGAGCTCTTTTAAAATCTGAATTGATGATGATTCCATCCTGATCCAGGTAACTGGCTGATATCAGGTATCTGGTATCTTCGTTTCCACCAGAAAAAGTCAATTTATAATCACGCCGTGGAGCAACTCTGAATATTTCATCCTGCCAGTCGGTACCTTTTCCCATGGCAGCAATTTGCTCCTCGGTATAGATAGAATACTCTCCTGGATCAGCCAGGTCTTGCAAGTAGATATCTCCGTTTCTTTCAGCCTCATTAACAAAACGGGCATACTCCTGAGCATCCAATACCGGATACTTCTTTCGTACTTCCTGGAAACCGTAGTTCATATCAAAAGAGACATTGTTTTGATTTCTGTTTCCCATTTTGGTTGTAATCAGCACAACGCCATTGGCTCCCCTGGAACCATAAATAGCTGTCGCTGATGCATCTTTCAGTATCTCAATGGATTTGATGTCTTTAGGGTCGAGCATAGACAGAGCATTTTGACTTCCGCCAGCAGTGACACCCGCATTCATTGCATCTTCAGAATTCCCGATGGGTACCCCATCAACGACGTACAAGGGCTCGTTACCAGCAGAGATAGAGTTGCCTCCCCTGATACGAATACTGATCGCTCCGCCAGGCTGACCTGATGTTTGGGTGATCTGGACACCTGCTGCCCTCCCTATGATGGCCTGGTCAAGTGAAGTAGCCGGAACTTCATTCATTTTTTCTCCCGAAATAGAAGATATAGCGCCTGTGAGATCACTCTTCTTTTGTGTACCATAGCCAATGACGACGACCTCTTCCAATTGCTCCGAATCTAACTGAAGCTGGATGTTGACCGTACTCCGCGAATCCACTGGCAGCTCCATCGACCGATACCCAACGAATGAGACCAGCAATGTGGCGCTTTCGCTCACAGAAAGCTGGTAATTGCCATCCACATCAGTAATTGTGCCATTTGACGTGCCCTTCTCCAGGATTGTTGCACCTGGCAACCCTTCTCCGCTTTCGTCAGTTACGCGGCCAGTGACGGTTACCTGCTCCAGGATTACCTCCAGAACTTCACCTTTTCCTGATGCTAAATCCGGAAGCTTTTGAATCCCTATATTCTGGTTAACCTGTTTGAATTTCACATTCGCCTGCCTGGAAATAGACCGCAGGGCTTCGGCTACACTCTTGTTTTTTATCTCGAGATCCAGCAGCTGAGAGGTGTTGAAATCTTCGCTGGAATAGACAAACACAAAATCCGTTTGTGATTCTATTTTACCCAGGATATGAACAATGGTCTTTTGGTGTTCTTTGAGCGTAATTGTCACTTCATTTACACTCTTAATTTGTGCATTCCCTTCATTGGCAAATAATGCGCTCATAAACACGCATTGCAATAAAAATATCTGGAAGGAAAATTTAGAAAGCATCCTAATCGTCTCTAGATGTTTTTTCATAATTTTGGTTAATTAGATAAATGATGATCCTTGTTGCAGAAAGTCAGAAGTTTGTTAACAAGGAAATTTGTTATTTAGAAGGGTTCTGCTCGTAACAGAACCCTTTTGTTTTGGGGTTTTGTATGTATTCTACATAGGCTGTTCTTTAAAGGTCAATGATACTTTTTTGTCTTTTATCTTGAAGTCAAATTCATAGGTAAAGCCGATGGTTGTCAGTACGTTTTCCAGGTTTTGATTTGAAAACTGACCGGAAACTGTTTTGGCTGGTCTCCTACCCTCCACATCAAATTCCACTCCGTACCAGGTCGACAGCATTTTGAGCATTTCATCAAAGGAGGCGTTATCAAAATTCAATGTTCCGTCTATCCAGGCTATCTCACCTGGAGTAAAAGTGCCTTTCTCTATCTTGGGATCCTGGTCCGAGTACTTTCCTGATTCACCGGGCTCCAGAATCACCTGATCCAATCCAGACTCCCTGGTATCAACGGAAACTTTTCCCTCAACAAGAGAGATCTTTTCACTATTTTCTCTGGAGAAAACATTGAATGCAGTACCCAGTGCAACAATTTTCAGCAGCTGGCTCTCTACAACAAAAGGATGCTCAGGGTCCTTGGCCACTTCGAAAAAGGCTTCACCGGTGATCTTAACAAACCTTATGCTGTCCGTAAAGGGGATGGAATAAGTCAACCGGGAATTGGCATGTAACCACACTTTGGTACCATCAGGCAGGAAAGTCTGAGATCTCTGCCCCATGGGATTCTCTTTCACTATTACCTGACTGGTTAATGGAGTATCAGACGAGTCTATTCTTTTGAAAAAGACAAAGCCAATAGCCAGGAGAATTGAAACAGTTGCAGCAATGGCATAATAAGTCTTATTACTTTGTTTTCTATCAGAAAGCTTCACCCCGTTTCCTGAGGCGTTTAAGACCTTGCTTAAAGTACTGGAGATCTCTTCTTCGGAAGGCTCAAGATGCACAAAATCTAATTGCAAAATCAGGTGGCGGGCCTTTTTCATTTTAGCCTGCATTTGCTCATCATCCATGCTCACACTCTGCCAGTATTTTGTCGAGTGAGCGGTTGGATGGAGTACCCACCTTTTAAAATCCTCGTCAGTAAGGAAATCTTCTGTTTCGTAATTGCTGTATTCCATACGTTTCAGGTATAGGAGGGCGATTACATTGAAATGACACCTTGAAAAAAGAAGTATTTTTAATCTTTTACATAATTATCAGCATTCTAAATAGAGAACTGATAATTTAGCAATATTTGGCAGCTGATTTTAGTAAAAACACAATACAATCCCCAGGATAATGTCTCTCATAGAATTAATGGCCTTGTAAATCAGATTACGTGCAGACTTAATATCTTTCAAGGCCATCATTTCCTTCATTTCCTGGTATGAAAGGTTTTCAAAGTAATACAGGTAGATGGCTTCACGCTGGCGGTCAGGCAACTTTTCTATCGCTGATTTTAGTCTGGCCTGATCAATTTCCTGCTGTTGCTGATCAATTATTTTCCTTTCATTGGATACTTCAACAGTAAAATCATACCCGTTCATAGTCTCGGCATCCAACGCCAACTCTTTGCTTTGTGATTTCAGCTTTAGGATCAATCGCCTCCGAAAGGAGACAAAAAGGTAGGGCTTGATCCTGGCTATTACCAACCTATTTCGTTGGCGGCGCAGATCGATAAACAAATCCTGGATCACATCTTTGATGATGTCCCTGGATCTTGTGAACTGTGAACCATACTTATAGAGGCTTACAAAGTATTCCTGGTAAATCTGGATGAAGGCATCTTCATCACCCTCCTTAAACCTTTCCCATGTTTTACTATCAACAGCATCCGTCTTTTCCATGGAATGGGAAAGGTTTGGATGATCGATTGGAGATGGTTTAGGGATTTTCAATTATCACAAATCAACCTTCAATTTTATAAATATTCACAATTAATGAAAGTGAAAGCACAGGATAATTCGAAAATATCTAAAAAGGAACCACAATTCAATAACTTTATCTTCAAGCTAAGGAATGTTATCAACCTCTAACTTCAAACCTTCCATTCTCAACCTGATGTATTAAATACATGGCCATTAACAGCAGAATATTATCCATTGATATCATGAGAGGATTAACGCTCTTCTTAATGTTATTTGTAAATGATTTGTATGTCCCCTGGGTGCCTAAATGGTTGGTGCATACTGCAGCAACGGAAGATGGGATGGGTTTGGCCGATTGGGTATTCCCGGGCTTTTTGTTTATGGTGGGCCTTTCAATTCCATTTGCCTTTGTTGCCCGTGAAAAGAGTGGACAGTCCACCATCCGGATGATTTCACATATCCTGATGAGAACTTTCAGTTTATTGATCATTGGCATTTACATGGTCAATATTGAGGATTTCAATGCCGAATTATCAGCAATAAACAAGTACCTGTGGGCCATTTTAGTGTATATATCGGTTTTCCTGATTTGGAACAGCTACCCAAAAGGAGGGCCATACATCTTGGTGTTTAAGGGATTAAAATTTCTTGGAATTTCAGGTCTCCTACTTATGGCTATATTATACAGATCAGGCACTCCAGAAAATATAGGTTGGATGAGTACCAGTTGGTGGGGAATCCTGGGGTTGATTGGCTGGGGCTATATGGTCTCAGCTTTCACTTACCTGTGGTTGAGGGATCGAATCACAGGTATAGCTGCTGTTTGGATTGGTTTTATTGCATTAAATGTCTTATCCCAATTATCGTATTTAGATTTTTTGAACCCCATCAAGCCGTTTTTTGGGGTTATTTTGAGTGGAAATGTTCCATCAATTGTACTGTCAGGTTTGCTGATCGGGACGCTTCTGAAGAAATATAAAAATAATTATAAGCGGTTTTTAACTATCTCAGTCCCTCTGGGACTGGCAGCCATTGCCCTGGCTTTTGTGTTGAGAAATTGGTTTATCATCTCGAAAATAATGGGAACACCATCCTGGTCCATGCTATGCAATGGAATTAGTATTTTGCTTTTTTCCTTATTGTTTTATGTGCTGGATATTAAGAAATGGGAGAAATGGGGTATCCTATTCAAACCAGCAGGTCAAAATTCTCTGACTACATATTTAGCTCCTGACATCCTGTATTATACTATCTGGGGACTTGGGTTAAACATTTTATTCTACAAACAGGTGGATATGCCCTGGTTAGCAGTTTCCGGGTCCATTGTATGGGCTTTTACGATGATCGGTTTCGCCGCACTACTTTCAAGAATAAATATTCGACTTAAACTTTAAATGGAATGAAAAAGACACTTTTCTTCATCTTCGCCTTTTGCATCTGTCAACTGATGCTTGCTCAGGAGATATTGCCAATAAGAGGATTGGCAATTGCTGTTCCGGACAAGGAAAATGTAGATCGGTTTGTGAAGTTTATCGATAAGGAATTTCCTCCGCGTAAGATCAATACTTTGGTATTGAGGGTAGATTATAAATACCAGTACCGCTCCCATCCGGAATTGGTAACGGATGGCGCCCTCTCCCAGGAAGATGTCAATAAAATCGTGAGGGTTTGCCAAAAACATAACATTGATCTGATTCCTCAGATAAACCTGCTTGGTCATCAATCCTGGCATTCCGAGTTAGGAATGCTCCTGAAAGTTTATCCGGAATTTGATGAAACGCCCGGTGTGCAGCTGCCGGAAAAATATGAATGGCCAAATGAAGACGGCCTTTACTGTAAAAGCTATTGTCCTCTTCATCCAGAGGTACATCAAGTAGTATTTGACCTGGTAGATGAGATAGTAGCTGCTTTTCAGGCCGATGCTTTCCATGCAGGCATGGATGAGGTCTTTTACATCGGACATGAAGAATGCCCCCGCTGCAACGGGAGAGATAAAGCTGAACTTTTTGCAGGTGAGCTGACCAAAATCCGGAACCACCTGGCTCTAACAAATAAAAAATTATGGATCTGGGGTGATCGTTTATTAGATGGAAAAACCACTGGATTGGGAATGTGGGAGGCAAGTATGAACAATACCCATAGAGCTATTGATATGATTCCAAAAGACATCATGATTTGCGACTGGCACTACCAAAGAGTGGATCCCACTGCAGCTTATTTTGCGATAAAAGGGTTTGATGTGGTCACATCTTCCTGGCGTAAAGGAGCAGTAGCAAAAGAGCAGATGGCACTTATGGAAACCCTTAAGAAAAACTCAAAGGAGGAAATCGCTCAACACCTGAAAGGCATGGTCCACACTTCCTGGGGCTCAGTATCCTCATTTCTTGATAAGTTTTATGCCCCTTTGGACGTGACTCTTGAGGATGATGCCGTGTGCTTTCGAATGTTATTTGGAGAATGATATGGTAAAACAGGACTTAGGTTTAAGAAAATTATTTCAGTTGCCAGCTGGGATGAGATTTTGTGAGACCCGATAATCCGTACACTTCAGCACAAAGTCCACAATAGGTTGAGGGTTCTCCAGGCTGTGAGGGTGATGTCCGACTCCCGGCTTATGAATGACTTGTATGTCTCCTCCGGCAGCTTTCACCCGCTCTTCAAAAACGGAAGTGTTTTCTGCTACTGGTACCAAATCATCGGCGTCACCAACTACGTGAAGCATTGGAATCCCTGTTTTAGCAATCTTTTCCGCCAGATCGACGGGGTTACCTTTAAATTTCAGCGCCTTTTTATCAGACTTAAATCCATAATCCTCTTTGAAGGTCTCCCATACTTCAGGGCTTCCTTTTCCTGTACCCTGACCTCCAGGCCAACTTTTGAGATCTAACACCGGGGCATCGGCATAGACTCCGGCGACGCGCTCCGGGTATTTTGTGGTCCATCGATAAATGTAAACACCTCCCCTGCTGAGGCCTTCCATGACGGATTTATCTGAAAGTCCTGCCCCTGTTAAAAACTGGTAAAATCCATCCCATATCTTCATGGATTCATCATTGCCAAACAGTTCTGCCACATCACAATAAGCAATGTGAAAACCTCTTTCCAACAAAGCAATATCCGCTTGTGGCTCATGCCCGAAGAATCGGGCTCTCCAGACCCAGGGTCTACCTATTGCAGTTTCCTTGGGCTTAACTACTTTGGCTTTTCTGCCCATGAATTCGAAATCGTACCCTTCAAATCCATGAAAATTGAAAGCTTGCTTGTTGCTTGGGAGTGAACTGGAAATATCAAACTCAGCTCCCTTCATCACTATATGTTCATAGATGCGGTTGGCCATTATTGTAGCACCGGCAGCATTGGGATGCACGTTGTCCGGAAGCAGTTCAGGCTTATCGATCATCAGGTTGTAAAGATTGATGACCTCACATTCTGTTTCATAGGCTAGTTGGCGTATCATCGGAATAAGTTGTTCTCTCACCACACGAGCGGTAATAGCGGTGGTGTCCTCAGTAAACACAGGTACCGGCAATAACAGTACAACCCTAGGCTTAGAGGCTAAATCCCGAAATGATTGAATAAGGTCCCGGTAGTCATTGAGAAAATCTTCTTTTAGGAAAACTCTGTTGACAGGCTTGGTATCGTTCGTCCCCAGCTTGATCAACACCCAGTCAGGATTGAATGCCAGTGCCTCCTGGTACTGTTCCGTCTCCCAGTAAGGCAGATTCCCTCGTTTCAGGAGTGTTGCCCCATTCCGACCAAAATTCCCCACCTCATATCCTTCTCCCAACATAGTAGCCAGTTGTGATGGATAGCTATTTTGCTCCCGATTCTCTACCCGGGCCCCATAAGTGATGCTATTGCCGACACAGGCGATTTTGATGGGTTGGGATTGTACAGATATCGAATGGAAAATAAGATTAATTAACAATAGAGGGATGAAAAAAACTTTTGACATGATATAAAGGGCGTATTATGGGTTTAACTACAAGAATAAAAAATTCATTATGAGTTCTTTTCAAGTAAATGTATTATTCCTCGAATTAAATTGAGAAAGCCGGACGAATCCGGCTTTCTCATCATTTACGATACGGCTTTATTTTACATTCTTTTTAATTCCAATACCTGATTATTTTCCAATAAGATTTTTTTCAATCGATCATAAGGAACATCCTGAACGGGTAAATCATTTTTAATGGCCATATCCAGTGCTAATGCTGCTGATTGTCCAAGTACCATAAAGGTCCATTCTATGCGTATGGCTCCATAAGCAATATGACTGGAGGATGGACATGTTGGGGTTATTATGTTTATAGCCTCCTCCCTTCTTGGAATCAGAGACCTGTATGAAATACCAAACGGCACCCACTCATCTCCTCCAAATACAAACCCCTCATTATATGCATATCCATCTTTTACTATTCTCCTCACGTGATGAACATCAGGTGGCCAGTATGCTACTCCAACAGGGTCCTTAACTGATTCAGGGTCTATTTTACGAGTGTGATGTTCTGTAATCACATAATCAGAAACCATTCTTCTGGCGTCTCTTACATATAGTTTTCTAGGCCAATGATCATTGTCAACAAACTCATCTTTACACAACCCCCATGAGCTCCATCTATTTCTGATATCTAATGGGACTTTCGGATCATTCGACAGAAAATAAAATAAACCCTGAGTAAAATTCTTATGATACTCATAAATCTCAGCTCGCTTTTGTTTAGACCCACCCGGGTACTCATGACTGTATCCATACAGGTTATGCGAAAGATCGCCTCCCCCATTAAAATCAGTTTTACCATTCGGTAAATTTGCCCGTGGCACATGCGCTGATCCACCAGCTTCAAAGTACCTTAAATAAATTTCATACTGACCAGGATCATAGTTTTCTGGTTTGGGGATCGGAACCATATTAGAAGCATCCTGCGTTAAACACACCCTAAAACAATAAGCCTGCAGCCTCTTATCTTCAAATCCAGCCTCGCCAATTGGCTCATTAAATATTGTAGGAATTAAACCGCTCTTTGGGTCCCCAGGTAATTTATAAGGATCCACCTTTACCTTAAACTGAGCAAATGTATTCTCAACCCTGATACCATTTTTAGTCTCATTATACAGTGAGTTTGATTCTCTTCCAATAAATGTACTAATCCCTGCATAATGAAGAAGATCACCTTCAATACTGGCATCCATGAAGTACTTAGCCTCCACCTGCAGTCCATTATCCATTTTGATCTTCTTCAATACATTTCCTTCCTTTTCAACAGCGTCTTGATCGAAAATAATCTCTGTCCCATAATAAATTGGTATGTCATACATTGATAGCCATGAATCATAAATGCTGTCTGCTACACTGGATTCAAATCTCCAGTTGGTGGGATCAATTCTTTTATCCAAAAAATTTTCAATCCCATAGTGATCAGCAACTTTCTGATAAAACTCTAATGACATACCCCCTACTGCCGCATCGTTTTTGAATTCCCGATGGTTGTTGATATCTGTCCCCCCAAGTCCATCTACTGCAATGCCACCAACATGCCACCCGGGTTCAACTAAGATTACTTTGTGGCCTAATTTGGCTAGTTGGACAGCAGCTATTACACCAGCTGCTGTCCCACCATAAATACATACATCTACTTTTATTGGTTTTACTTCCAGGGGCCTGCCAAAACAAAAACTGATGGAGAATAGGCCCGTTAGAAAACAAGACCAAAAGGCTTTTTTTATAGATACCATAGATTAATTGTAATCGGGATTTTGGGTTAGTTGATCATTCACGTCAATCTCACGTTGCGGAATCGGATAGACCAGTTTCGAGGCAGATACATTCAATGTGCTCTCAGCACGACCTGTTCGAATCAAATCAAAATACTGATGTGATTCATGAGGTAATTCCCTGAAGCGTTCCAGCCAGACTGCCTGACGAAATGCATCCTGATCTAAACCCAAAAGATCATATGCTGAAGCTGAAGATATATCTACCCCAAAAGCTCTTCTTCGAACCATATTCAATGACTCAAATGCTTCAGTAGTGGGTCCACTTACTTCATTTACTGCTTCAGCATGCATCAATAAAACATCCGCATATCTTAAAATCGGATAGTTTACCCCAGAATTACCGGCATTATTGAACCCTCCTCCCGGTTGGTCCTTAAATATCCCATCGCTGTATTTGAAGCTCATGGCTTGAAAACGTATGGTATCATTGGTACTGGTAACATATTCAGTTACTGCATTTAGCGACTTTCTCTGATCTCCTGTTTCATAGCTATTTTCCAACTCGGCTGATACTTCCATCAGATCAAACAGCGGCGGATCATTTACATAAGCATTAAGTACCGGGGGCATCGACCAGCTATTAAGGTTATTGCCATCTATGTTCTTTTCAAATTGGATAGCAAATATGGATTCCTTCCCATTGTCATTTCTTTCAAGAAATGCCTCACTGTAAGATTCCCATAAATAAAATTCGCCTGAGCTAATAATATCACTGGTATTGTCTACTACATCTGAAAAGCTTCCCAGGGTCAGCTGAACTCTTGCCAGTATTCCCCTTGCAGCATTAATATCAGCCCTACCAGTTTCTTTAGGCTCATCAGGTAATTTTGATATAGCATCTTCCAGATCAGCAACAATTTGCTGATATACGTTGCTCTTCGGGCTTCTAGGAAGCTTAAGGTTATTCAATGAAGTTGTTTCATTGAGGGCAATAGGAACATCGCCAAATAATCTCACCATATTAAAATAGAAGAAGGCCCTTAGAAATTTGGCTTCACCAATTAGTTCATTTTTTTCTCCTTCGTCTCCTGTTATATCAGGAACCCTGTCAATAATTGCATTTACCCTGTTGATTCCTCGATATGAGAACTCCCAAAAATCAGTCAACCTCGAATTTGAAGGGCTGATAGTATGGATATCAAATGGCTGAAAATCTGTAGCTGATGCAGAAGTGACAATGAAACTGTTTGAAGCAACATCACTAAATGATGTCATGTACGGGTTTCTATACATGGCTGGCAAAATATCATAGGCTGCATAAACAGCTGCGGTTGCCTCATCAACAGTAGTGTAAAAAGCATCAGGCGAGATAAAAGTTTCCGGATTTTCTTCAAGTAACCCGGAGCAAGCCGCCATTGTCAAAGCGATAAGTATTATTAGTATATTTTTCATTTTTTCAAGCTTTTAATGTTTTCAATAACCTGGGTGCATCAGAAATTAAATCTGAAACCTAGCGTATAGGATTTGGCTGCCGGATAAGCACCGTAATCATACCCGAGCAACAAATTATCCTGCTCACCAAGATTTACTTCCGGATCAAAACCTGAGTATTCGGTGAATGTGATAAGGTTTTGACCGCTCACATAGACTTGAGCACTTTGAATAAATGGTAACTTCATTTTGGATAGAGGAAAATCGTATGACAACGTAATATTCCTCATCCTCAAATAAGATGCATCTTCTACCCAGTAATCAATTACTGAAAATAAGTTTCGGGAATCCAAAACAGTTGGTGCAGTAGCATTGAGATTTTCCTCCTCAGAATTCATGTATGACCAACGGTTGGCAAAATTCTTACTGGCATTATACCTTCCGATCCCAAAATGGTTTTCAATCTTGTTGAAATTCATGATGTCATTTCCAACAGAAAAAGTCCATATAGTACTCAACGAGAGGCCACCAAAGGAAAAAGAAGATGAAAATCCACCTGTCCATTTTGGGAGAGCATTTCCGATGGTTGTTCTGTCGTCATCATCTACAACTCCGTCGTCATTGATGTCTACATATCGGATATTACCTCCAAGCTGCCTTGGGTTCTGATCTGCTGGTGTTTGATCCGGAGCAGCAGCTGCTTCGGCATCTGTCAGGAACCAGCCATTTGTTTTCCATCCAACAAAATTCCCAATTGGCTGACCCACCTCAAGCAATGAAGCAGGAGCACCTTTGAGTACGTTCCACCCACTATAAATAAGTCTTTGATCTTCATCTCCAAGATCAGTAACAGTGTTTTTGTTTGTTGCCCAGTTTACAGAAAAATCCCAATTGAAGTCTCCTTCAAGGATTATTGTATTAATACTTAATTCAAATCCTTCATTCTTAACACCTCCAATATTTTGAAGTGACGAAGTAAAACCACTTGTAGATGGGATTTGAACACTTAACAACAGATCCTCGGTTTTTTTTAGGTAATAATCAGCCACAATTGAAAGCCTATTATTAAATAACCCCAAATCGAAACCAAGATCAAACTGGGAGGTTGTCTCCCATTTCAAGTTTGGATTAGCTATACGTGTTGAAGAGAATCCCGCAACTGAACTTCCCCCAATTGTATAAATTGAGCTACTCATCTGAGCAAGAGACTGATAAATCCCTATTTCCTGATTACCCGTCAAACCATAACTGGATCTCAGTTTTAGAAGTGAAATGGCATCAACAGACTGAATAAACCCTTCTTCTGAAAGTCTCCATGCAAATGCAGCAGATGGGAAAAACCCCCATTTGTTGTCTTTTCCAAATCTGGAAGACCCATCATATCTTGCAGTAAGTGTAAATAAATACCTTTCACTGAAAATATAGTTGGCACGAGCCAGATAAGAAAGCAGTCCCCATTCGGAAACTCCCGGTGGCACGGGATTGGCATTGATATTTCCAGTTCCAATGTTATTCTCAGCCAATACATCGTTTACAAACCCGGCATCATTTACTTCAAACCTTTCGGTTCTGGAAGATTGAGCAGTATAACCAATCAAAAAATTCAGATTATGTTTTCCACTTAGATACCTGTAATTCAAGGTATTTTCATTCAACCAGGTAAAAGTTTCTACCTGCCCAATCCTGGCTGAACCACCGACTGCTGCCGCAAATTTTGTAGAAGCCGGCATATAACTTTTTTGTTTGGTTGTCATAAAATCTGCTCCAAGACTTGTCCTAAATGTCAGGTTTTCCATCAGATCAACTTCACCAAAAACACTGTTTAAAGACCTTAAGCTTTGGCTTACATTGGTAGCCAATTCTGCCAATGCCACAGGATTATAAAATGGAACTGACCTATTTACAGCACCAGGGTATTCACCAACATTTAAATCATCAAATGAATACTCACCTGTGTTTGGATCATGTACCGGCACTATGGGGTTAAAGTGCATCGCAACTCCAACAACTCCTGAACCCGACCCCTGGATACCACCAGCAGCCCCTGTAAAAGCAAGGTTTGAAGTGGTTCTGTTTATCGAAGAACTATTTCCAATTCTTATTCTGGTATTAATGGTTTTATCCAGGTTTACTCTTAGCGAATATCTCTTGAAATCAGAATTCAGGATAATACCCTGCTGATCTGTGTATCCACCAATAATCGAATATTTGGTATCCGCATCACCCCCGGTGAATGACAGCTGATAGTTTTGGATTGGTGCACTGCGGAAAAGCTCGTCCTGCCAGTTGGTACCCTCGCCAAGGGAAGCTATTTGTTCGTCCGTATACACTGGAACCCTATTGCTTTGTCCCAGGATGTCTCTTTGATATAAGAAAATCTCATTTTCAAAAGCGGCAAATTCCGCTGCATTTAGCATTGGAATGGTTTGTCTTACATTCTGAATACCATAGCTACCTTCAAATGAAATGTTATTTCTTCCTGAAGATCCTCTTTTGGTAGTTATCAAGATTACTCCATTAGCTCCTCTTGAACCATAAATTGCGGTAGCTGAAGCATCTTTCAAAACTTCGATAGATTCAATATCTCCAGGATTTATGGTTGCCAAAGCATTCAGATTTGGAGATCTGGCGGCATTGGTGTTCGAGGAATTATTGTTGTTATAAATTGGAAATCCGTCGATTACATAGAGAGGTTCGTTCCCTGCTGAAATGGAATTACCACCCCGAATACGTATTCTGTTTGTTGCTCCGGGCTGCCCAGACGTCTGTGTCACGCTCACACCTGCCACTCTTCCCTGTAAAGAATGATCCGGAGATAACACCTGAACTTGTTGCAAGTCTTCGGAACTGATGGAAGAAATAGATCCTGTAAGATCCGCTCTTTTTTGCGTACCATACCCTACTACAACCACTTCCTCTAACTGCTCTGCGTCAAGGCCCATCTTCACAGAAAGATTTGACCGACCATTTAATGGTATCTCCTGGGTTTCATACCCCACAAACGAAACTGTGAGAATAGCATTCTCCGAAACGTTTAAAGTGAAATTCCCGTCCACATCAGTGATCGTTCCATTTGTTGTTCCTTTTTCCTGGATAGTTGCTCCAGGTAAGCCATCTCCATTTTCATCGGTCACCTTGCCTGATACATCTATGGCAAGTGTTTCTTCAATACGGGGAACCAACTCCTGCGCTTCATATCGCTTCACAGAAATGGTATTGTTTACCCGTCTGAATTGGAGCTCACTCGTAATAGAAAGGCTTTTGAGTACTTCCTCAAGGGATTCATTATTCGCTTGAAATGAGATTCCTTCAATACGTCTGATCTTACTGTCATTATACAGAAAGTTAAAACCAGTCTCTCTTTTCAATGATTCAAAAACCTCATCTATAGAGGCCTCAGAGAAAGATACCGTAACGTATATATCCTTCATCCTTTGTGCCGAAGTACTGTTGGCAAACAGCAACGAACAAAGAAAAAACTGAAGGTATATCACCAGGGTAACCTGACTCATGATTATAATTTTTCTTCGTAGATTTGAATTCATAATCTGTAAGTTTTTAGTTGTTGTAATAAGTAATTAGAGCTGCAGATTTTAATGCTTCGGTTTCCCTGGAGAGGCTTCAATTCATCCAGAGCGATCGGAGCATTTCTTATTTAGCTTGTGTCGAATGGGGTTAGTTGGGGTATCATGATGGGTTAATGTTTATTATTTGATTTTCACTTTATTCTCGTTGATGGTAAAACTGAATTCAGCATTGTGGGCAAGTCCTTTGAGCACAGCATCCAGGGGCTCGTTCTCAAAAACACCCGAATATGACTGACTGAGGTCAACAGATGGCCCTACTTCAATATCCACTGCATACCACCTTTCAATCTCATAGAAAATATTCCTTAGAGGCTGTTTCTGAAACCTGAGTGTCCAGTCTCTCCAGGCCAACAATTCAGCAGGGTCAAAACTGACTTTTTCCATACGTTGTGCCTCCAGGTCAATGACAGACATTTGATTGGGGAGTAGATCCATTGATGATTGCTCACCAAGCGCTGTACCGGTCACTCTGACCTTACCTTCAGTCACACCCACTTCAACCCGGTCTGCTCCCGTATAGGCTTTCACATTGAAGCTGGTTCCCAGCACACGGGTTTCCACTCCATTCGATCTTACTACAAAAGGTTTGGTCTCATTGCGTTTCACTTCAAAAAAAGCCTCTCCCTCTACAATCACTTCCCTCAACGAATCTGAGAACTGCTCAGGGTAACTGATGACTGTTTCAGCGTTCAACCTGACTTTTGTACCGTCACTCAGCCATATAGTTGATTTCATTCCTCGTGGATTTTCCTTTTGAATCCATTTTACCGGAACTTCCTCGACAATAGGTGTAGACTCCCGGGAAGAATACATGTAGAATGCGATCATCCCAATACCTAGAATGAATACCGCAGCATATCTCATGATATATTGAGAGATCGTGATCTGCTTTTGTGTCTGTACTTTTTGGCGACCCTTCACGATCGTTTCAAACATCTCGATGGATTCCTTTTCAGAAGGTGCATCATCTGAGGCATATTGCATGCTTGAAGCAATGCTCCTGGCCAGAAGAATATCTTCTTCTTTGTGTGGGTGATGTGTCAACCACTTCTTCCAGAACTTTTCTGCCTCAGGATCCCCATACTTCACCCAGCTCAGGAAATATTCATCCTTCACAAAATCCCATACATCATAATGTTCGTATTTCACCATTGGGTTTCGGTCCTTTACTCTAATGAGTAATCTCAAAACCAGGAGTATCCCATGAACTTGAAAAAAACTGAAAAATTTTATTAGAGACCCGTCAGGAGCAGTAAAATCATACTAATAGTAACCTGCTTGAGCATTTCGATGGCCCTGGTCATCAATTTGGCAATGGTGTTTTTATGCTGGATTCCCATCACCTGTGCTATTTCATCATAGGTGAGTCCATCGTAGTAGTAATGCAATATCACCTGCCTTTGCTTAGGGGAAAGTGCTTTAAGGCCTGACTGAACTTTGGAAAGCTTTTCCAGGTGATGGTCTTTTAGTACCATAGCAGATTCTATGTCCAACTCAATCTCAAAACTGCCCTCCTTCAGATCTTTTGACTTTCCTTCCTTTTTCAGTCTCCGGATCAGCTCCCGGTAAAGTGTCTTATATAGATAGGACTTAATTGAATTTACAGAACTATCACTATCCTTATACCCTATGGCTATAAAGACATCCTGAATACAATCTTTGATGAGATCTCTGTTCTGCGTAAACTGACATCCAAAACGGAACAAATCATTGAGGTATTTTTCATAGACATGCCCTAATGCTTTCTGATCTCCGGACTTTATGGCTTTCCAGATCTCTGCATCTGATAATGACTGGAAAGGATTAATAGGATGAACCTTCAATCCAGCTTCCGAAGCAGATTTAGCAGCGTTTTGATCGGTTAGCTTTAGGGTTTTCAAGGTTCGGGTTTTAGTGCTATGAATTTTGAAAATTACATAATATCGCCTGAAATTTAACTTCTCAAATGCGATTATTTGAATAGAAGATAATGTTGGGATACGTTGAAAAGGAATGGCCCAGGTCTCCTTTTAATCCACCAACTCCCCATCCAGTAGCAGCCTGGCCAGGTACCAATTGTGGTCTTTGTAATTCTCGATAGGTTCCAATGGATTGTTCCGTTTGGCCAGAATACCTTCTTTGTCCAGCAACTGATCAGACACCCTTATGGTGACTTTGTGTAAAGTATCTGACAACCCTCCAATGGTCTTATAGCTAATCCTCCAGTAGGTACAGTATGGATCAAATCGCGGGTAAACCTGCTCCTCTCCATCAACGCTTACAATCAGACTGCCTGACCCGGGGCCAATCACATCATAGAAACCAAATGCCCGACCTTTGAAACTGAATGTAATGAGATCATCAGGCTGCCCCTCTCCCACAGACTCAAAAAACCTGGTGAATTTATCAAACTGTGCATGGCCATCTGTCCTGACGGGATCGAGCTTTCCCTGATTGTTTAATGCTTCCCAATCAATCATTTTAGCATGTACCAGGGGTGTTGAATGCAGAGGCTTCTTGACTTTATGCTTTTTCAACTTTGAGGTCTTCCCCGAATTGAATTGGCTGAACGCCTTTACAAACACTTCATGGTAGACTTTATGTCCTGAATCGGTATAGGGATGAACATTGTCCGGACTAAATACCTCGATCGTATCCTTTGCTGCCTCATCTCCTTTAAAAAGCAGTTTACCAGCATTGACCCTTCTTAAAACTTCAGGACCGAAATTTATGGTTGGGATTTGGTAATGATCAGCGATCTTCTCCATTGTTTCGACAGAAACTGGAAGGTTACCCGACTCATAGATTTCAATGAAGTCAGATTTTATTGTATAGACAAAACATATATCTGTTTTCGGATCCTGCTCCCAGATTTGCCGCACTATACCTTCCATTGACTGGGTAATGGTTTCCGGGTCTGTATTGGAGTCATTCACCGCAAATTCTACAAAAACCAGGTCCGGTTTGTGCCTTAGCACATGGTCCTGTAACCGGAAAGCTCCAAATGGAGATCCTGTCCCACCGATAGCAGCATGAATCTCGACCACTTCAGTTTCGGAAAACTGCTGATCCAGCCATTCACGGGAATACACCCTCCAACCAGGTTGGGCTGTAATGCTACCCCCGAGGTAAGCCACACGCACCGTATCCTGTGACTTGAGCCTGGTGAAAAGATTGTTAAGGCCCCCTCTCTCCTGAAAGTCAGTATCATTGGAATCCGTGGGATTAGTAAATCCACAGATGAATAGGAGAATGAATGTTCCGATTATCAGGACTTTACTCATGGTTAGTTTAACAGGCCTTGCAAGGTATTCTTAAACATTCCCCTTCTTACCCTCCTCCACTGCAAAATTTGCTGCTCGTGCCGCAAAAGCCATGTAAGTAAGCGAAGGGTTCTGCGTACTGGTAGATGTCATACAGGCACCATCGGTGACAAATACGTTTTTGCAGGCATGTAACCTGTGATGCTTATCTAGCAGGGAGGTTTTTGGATCTTTTCCCATTCTCACTCCACCCATCTCATGGATATCCAGACCAGGTGCCTGGTGAGTGTCCCGAGTCTTAATATCTGTGAAACCGGCCTTTTCGTACATCTCTGAAAACTGCTCGAAAAAGTCCTGGATCATCTTCTCATCGTTGTCATCATAATCCACCTTCACATTGAGTAGAGGAATACCAAACTCATCATTGTCTGAGGTAAGGTTGACGTAATTGGTCTCTTTTGGAATTGTCTCTCCCATCATATGAGAACCTACACTCCAAATACCCCACTCCGGATTCAAGATGTTTTGCTTGAGCTCTTCACCAATGCCATCATAAGACCTGACTACCTGCCGTCTGGCACTAAAGCCTGCTGCATAGCCTCTTAGAAAGTCGGTTTCCTGCTTATATACATTTCGGAATCGCGGAATGTATCCACTCGTTGGTCGCCTTCCTACTGTGGTTTTATCCAGGTGACCGTCGTACTTTCCGGAGATCTTACCACGATAGATGTGAAAGGCGACATATTTTCCCAGCAACCCATTGTCATTACCCAGGCCTTCCGGGAAGCGGCTGGAAGTTGAATTAAGTAAAAGTTGATTCGTATTCAAAGCGCCTGCATTCACAAAGATCACAGGTGCGTAAAACTCGATCGACTCCTTTGTTTTGGCATCAATCACCCTGACACCGGTAGCTCGTCCTTTTTCTTCATCATAGATGATTGAATGTACGACTGAGTCCGGGCGAAGGCTCAGGTTACCTGTCTTCGCTGCCCAGGGAATGGTGGATGAGTTGGCACTGAAATACCCTCCGAAAGGACATCCTCGCTGACACAATACCCTGTTCTGACACTGGCCTCTGCCTTGCTGAAGATGGATCTCCTGGGGCTGAGTCAGGTGGGCACATCTGCCGCTGATCACATTTCTACCTTTGAACTGGCTTTCCAGCTTCTCTTTGAAATATTTTTCTACACAATTGAGCTCCAGGGCAGGAAGAAATTCACCATCGGGAAGGTTTGGCAAGCCGTCCTTGTCACCAGCAATCCCAACAAATTTCTCAACATGGCTGTACCACGGAGCAATGTCTTGATAACGAATGGGCCAGTCGGTGGCAAACCCATCACGGGCAGGGCCTTCAAAGTCAAAGTCGCTCCATCGCTGGGTCTGCCTTGCCCATAAAAGTGACTTCCCTCCTACCTGGTAAGCACGGATCCAGTCAAACGGCTTTTCCTGGACATACGGAGAGACATCATCTCGTGTAAAAAAGTGCTGAGTATCCTCCCTAAAGGCATAGCATTTGCTCACGATGGGATTTTCATCGATCACCTTCTGCTCCACCTTGCCATTATGTTCAAATTCCCATGGCATCATGGTGGTGGTAGGGTAATCTTTGATGTGCTCTACATTGCGACCTCGTTCTAAAACAAGGGTCTTCAATCCCTTTTCTGTCAGCTCTTTGGCTGCCCAGCCTCCACTCATTCCCGAGCCAATCACGATGGCATCATAGGTTCTTTCTTTCTCGCTATCTATATTAAAATTGGCCATTACATCACAATTAATCCGTCTGAATTCACACAATCCTGGTAAGGCCCAGGCACCAGTTGATAAGGAAATTTCTCTGTCAAATAATGTTTTGAACCCATGTAGCCCTGAATGGTATATCGTCTGGCAATGGCAAGAAATTCCTGGACCGGTTGTTCTTCAGCAGACAGCCCCTCCAATGATGTGGCTGCTGTCAAAATCTCTTCATTTGCCTGCTGTTCCTTTTGAGGAAAAGACTGTCCCACCTTATTCTTTACGAGGGCTTTGAACTTCTTCAATCCATCTACAAATACCTGTTGTGTTTCTTTTGGTTCACAATCATCCACCATCACCAGCACAAAGCGATAAAGGTTCAACGCTTCTGCGCCTGGTTCGGCTTCTGTAGAAGGGATAATCGTTTCGATCACCTTCGCTAACAGGTCCTGATGATCCAGGTCGATCTGAAGATTATCCAGTGCAACCAGTTCCCGATCGGGGCCGAAATTACAGGAAGGTAAAAGGGCAAATGCCCCCGCCATCAAGGCTGATTGTTTTAATGCGGTTCGTCTATCCATGGGTATTTAGGTATAACCTGTTTCAGAATTTCAAATATAGATGAATAGATCAATACAGGAAACCGGAGAGCCTGATCTTGAGAATGCTTTTCTGGATGGATTGGCTAATGCATTTTTACCAACAGGAATTTACTTGGAGCACTTTCTAAAACGTTTATGACGGTACAACACCGTCATTAAGCTTAAGTGACAACACTTACATTAAGCTTACCCACTTAAAAAACATCCAACTCCAATTGCACTATTCCAATACAGCAGAAGTCCTTCAAAGTCTGCGCGGACTTCGGCCAAAACCTGCGCGGGTTTTAAGTAAAGTCTGCGCAGGTTTCGAGTAAAGTCTGCGCGGGTTTTGAGCAAAACCTGCGCAGGTTTTTAAAGACATCACAAAATAGCCCTTTCAGAGCACTGAGAGATGTTTTTATTCTGATCAAAACACTATTTTCCCCACACTCTTCCATTATTCACTGAAACTGTGATAGGATAATTCTAAGATAATGGTGATGAGGGACAGCCCTTGTAAGAGACCTCAAGTTTTAATCTACAACTTCTTAATCATGATATTTCGGAACCAGACATCATTGTTGTGATCCTGCAAAGCGATATATCCCTTTTGTGGTACCTGATACCAGTTTTCTCGGATTTTAGGAAATTTGCTACCTGCCACTAATTCCTTCCAGGCATCCGTATCCAAATCCACTTCTACTACGATCTCACCGTTTTGCTTGTGAATGACATGCCGGTCTTTCACGATTACTTCAGCAGTATTCCATTCACCAACGGCTTTTGCATTTTGAGGAGTAGCTGGAATCAGGTCGTATAGCGAACCTGCTTTTCTATTGCCATCCTTTCCCTTCTTTGCATCGGGATGCTTGTCATTGTCCAGCACTTGCATCTCAGGTGCGGAGGGCACAATGGATTCATATTCTTTGCTCCCCAGATAGAAAATACCAGAGTTCCCACCTTCGGAGATTTTCCATTCCAGTTTCAAGTGGAAGTTCTCGTATTGATCTTTTGTCACAATGATTCCTTTATCACCAGGTTTGGCATCATCTTTATCAAGGGCTCGACAAAACAATGTACCATCTGAAGTGACGGACCAAACCTTTGGTGGCTCGGCTGATTCCCATCCGGTCCAGTTGGCTAAAGATTTCCCGTCGAATAATGTGATCCATTCGCCTTCATTGGATGCTGCAACAGTTTCCTGTTTCTCGGTAGTGGCGCTTTCCTCTGTGGATTTATCGGATGGTTTGCAACCAATAAATGTAATGAGTGCAACCAGGGTCAGTATTTGAAGATATTTCATTTTAGGTCTTGGGTTTTGAAATTTAGAGGGCTAAAAATAAGCCAACTAACGTGTCTGAGCAGCATTCCATTGAAAAAAAGCATAAAAAAAGGTACCCCTCAGAGAAGGGTACCCTTAGATTCAAAGAAGTAAACCAATTATTCTTCAATAGTTGTCAATGGCTCTACATTTTTCTCAGCCCCCGGATAACCAAGGTTCTGATTGATTCGCCCTTGCGTATTTCCATTGATGGAAGAAGCTGGAATAGGATAAAGCACATGATAAGGACTCATGGTATACTCATCACCATGGATGGTAATAACACCTTTATTGTAAAAATCTGTGGTCTCCATGATCCTGTCATACCAGAAGTTATCCGTATGAAAATTCCCCATGGTATAGGTCTTTCCATTATAGGCTGTCTTACCTGTCATAGCCAAGATGAAAGCTATCCTGGTGAGCTCTGTATTTCTAGGCTCCTCATAATATAATTCCCTGGCTCTTTCATCCAGAATAGTACCAATATTCACATCCCCTGCTGGCATATCAGGTGCACCCGCTCTGTTGCGCACCATATTGATATCGTCAGCTGCCAGTTGTAGTTGGTTGTTCCAGAAGTAGGCTTCCGCACGAAGCAGATATGTCTCAGCCAAACGGAAAACATACCAATCTGAGTGTCCACCTGCTGGCCGAGATGCTGTAGGGTCAGGAATAAACAATTTGTAGTGAGGCCATCCATACCAGTTACGAATAGTATCAGAACACAATACTGTACCAACATTATTCTTAAGCTGAAGATTCTGGTTGTAGAATGTACTTCCGTTTGTTTTCAGGGATTCTGCATTATAGGTAAGATCCTCCATGTCCATCCAGTTTCCCGGTGCATGCCTTAAATCCAGATCGCCAGGATCATTCGGGTCATTCCAGATATATTGTGTACTGTATGGTACACCTCTGTTCCTGCCAATCCCCCTACCAAATTGAAGTACATACGGAATTTCCGCGTCTGGACTATCACTCATGCCATTGAAACCATCCGGAGTATTTATAAACCTCCACCACAGCGGAACAGCTTGTCGCATCGCGCTGGTAGAAGTCTGGCTACCATTGCCATCAAACTCCAACCTGGAAACACTCAAGAGGATCATTCCAGGGTTAGTGGCCTTATTTTCTGGTCTGTGCAAGTCCCAGATCACATTTTTAGTTGCATCACTGGCATCTACACCGTATCTGGCAGTCTGAAGAGAATAAGGACCATTAATAACGGCAGTTGCTGCAGCAATGGCTCCATCAAAATCCGCTAGCGCCAGGCTCACTTTTGTCAATAAGTGGTTAACTGCTCCTTTGCTTACTTCTCCAACAGCTACGCTTGCAGGAACCCACTGAGCAGCAAATTCCAGGTCATCCTGCATTTTCTGTAAGATTGTCAACCTCGCAGTAGACCTGAAGTCCAGCTTTGGAGTGGTAAGCTCTTCAAGTAAAAGAGGGACATCACCAAATTGCTGTGTCAATCGATAATAAGCATAAGCTCTGTGAAAGTAAGCTGTACCCAATACTGCGTTACGTTCCTCTTCTGATTGGTACGTAGGCACATCAATTCTACTCACAACTGTATTGGCCAGTTTGATATTCTCATAAAATTCCTGCCAGTACCATCCAATCCTGTTTCTGTCTGCACTATTCAGGGGAGCATCGGGTAGAATCAGCAAATTCAGATCCTGAGCAGGACCAGTTTTATCCGTAGTACCTTCAACAGCTACTTCAGAAAAAATATTCTCAGTAATTATGGGAGCACCATCCCCATACCATTCTGCGTTCATTCTTCTGCTTGCACCCATTAACAATGCGTACATACCATTTGCATCACCCAGCGCATTATCAGGTGTATAGAATGAAAGCGGATCAGGGTTCAGAAACTCATCATTACAGCCAGACATTGTACCAACAATCAATATTGTTGTCAAAAAGGCTTTCATCAAATTTTCTATGTTCTTTTTCATAATTTCTTTCTCTAGAGCTTATAAAGTCAGATTTAATCCAAGTGTGAAGAATCTTGGGGATGGTCCGGTACCACCAACACCATTTACATTAGATGCTTCCGGATCCCAGATTTCCCAGTCAGGAGCCCAAACTGCTGCATTTCTGATATTTCCATAAATGCGAATACTTTGAATATTTATATTGTCCAGTATGGATTGGGGTACTGTATATGCCAACGTCACATTCTGAAGTCTTATGAATGAGTTATTCCTATATACATTGAAGTTGGCACCACCTTCACTGGAAAACAATCTCGCCCATTCGGTCTGAGGATTTTCCTCTGTCCAGTATGGGTACTGTATTGAATTCGTCCTATCAATAAAGCCGTCTCGATTCTTAGCTTCATTAAATACTCTCTTCATTCCCCACATTGAGTACATTTCAAAACTTAAATTGAAGTTCTGGAAGAAATTAAAACTATTTACGAGTGTCCATCTGAATCTCGGAGTGGAATAGCCAAGGAATTCATTATCATCTATGGTAAATACACCATCATCATTTTTATCCAGAATCCTGAAATCACCAGGGACTACTCCATAGACATCAGCCTCAGCTTCCTGACCTAACTGCCAGATACCTAACACTTTTTGTCCCCATAGAACATCAATATCCTCACCAATAAACCATTGGTTTGTCGGGTCACTAAGCTCTTCTCCATTTTCATCCAGGTCACCATATAGGCTGTTAATCTTATTCCTATTCAGTGAGAAGTTTACCATTGATGACCATTGGAAATTGGCATTGCTGATGTTTCTGCTGTTGAGAGATAATTCAAAGCCATTGTTCTGCACTTCGCCA
>JAHCMM010000170.1 GCA_019192515.1 Cyclobacteriaceae bacterium SS2 | reverse complement strand
CGGAACCACGACCGATCTGGATGGAAACTTCAAATTAAGTGTTCCGGAAGATGCTGTTCTGGTAGTATCCTTTGTTGGATATCTTTCCAAAGAAGTCAGTGTGGGTAACCAATCTCAAATCAATGTTGCGCTTGCACCGAATGCGCAGGAACTTTCTGAAGTTGTGGTGATCGGGTATGGCGAAAGATCAAAGCGTGATGTTACAACAGCGATTTCTCAGATATCAAGTGAGGAAATAACCAAGAGATTTTCCATGTCGCCTGAGATGGCCATGCAGGGACAAATGTCCGGAGTCCAGGTTACTGGCAACAATGGTAACCCGATGTCCAGGCCTACGATTAGGGTTCGGGGAACTAACACCTGGGGTGTAGCAGATCCGGTTTACGTTGTGGATGGTGTAATGCTCGAGGAGTATGGTGCTGGAATTGAAGGCCAGACGCAGGATGGAAATTATTATCGGGGAAACCTTAATGTCATGTCTTTGATAAACCCTGATGATATCGAGTCCATAACGGTATTAAAAGATGCTTCTGCAGCTGCCATCTACGGTGTAAGGGCAGCAAACGGAGTTGTGCTGATTACCACAAAAAGCGGAAGGTCCGGTAAACCCAAGGTTTCCTTTAGTTCACGCCTGGGATGGACAAATCTTCCAAATCATATTGATGTATTGAATTCAAAACAATATGCTGATTTTAATAATGCATTATGGGCCAGCAGTCCTGACTCGGAGATTCTGCCAGTCGATGACAGAGTTTTTAACCCTTCCAGTCCGGATTACCGTGGAAATGCTGCCACGACAGATTGGCAATCAGTAGTAGAAAATCAAAATGCCATGACCCAGGACTACTCTCTAAGCTTCTCCGGAGGCACAGAGAATGTAAATTATTTTGCTTCTATTGGCAAGAGTAGTCAAGATGGTGTATATATCGGAAACTATCTCGATCGCCTCAGTGGAACATTTAAGTTGAATCTGGAGATTAATCGATGGCTCAGATCAGGTTTCAACGGACGAATTGCATCCTCAAAGAGTGGTGATGCTTATTCAAGTACACTTAGTGCAGCAACGGGTGTTCCCTTTCAACCAATATATGACCCCAATGGCATCAATGGCTATGCTCACGTTCTGGCAGGTTATGATGATAGTGGAAATTGGACAGGTGAAAGGCTCTACGGAACAGCTACGACATCTAATATCCCGGCAAGATTTGATCTGGATCATGTGTTGTATAAAGGGTTGAGGGGTACAGGAAGGGTTTTCCTTGAAGCTGAGCCAATCAATGGATTAAAGATAAATGGGGCTTTAAGTCTCGATAATACCAGAACAGGTATAGATAAGATATATCCGTTTATAGCTGGATGGTTTAACCCACAAGGGTCAGATCCAAACAGAAACTCAGAGCCTGGGTCTTTGGGGAATTATAATGTAATTACAGGAAACAACCTTACCAGGCAATTTGATGTCACGGTAAACTATCAGACATCAATTAATGATCATAAGATTGATTTTCTGATTGGGACGATGGGAAATAATCACTATTATGAATACCAGGAGTTGTATTCAGAAAATGTCACTACAATCGATCCCGATTTGATTACTTTGGGACCAGGAATCACAAACAGTGCTTTTAATAGACGCAAGGAGTCAGCTCGATTTGGATCATTTTTACGGGCAGGCTACAATTATGCTTCGAAGTATTATCTTGATTTTTCAATAAGGAGAGACGGGTCAACAAGCTTTGCTCCGGATTATCGTTGGGGATATTTCCCCGCTGTTTCTGTAGCCTGGAGGCTATCAACAGAATCATTTATGGATGATATTGCCATTATCAATGATCTGAAATTCAGAGCAGGATATGGTNAGTTAGGAAATGATGAAGTGACTCCAAACGCCTATTTATCAACAGTCAACGTCAGGCCAAATTATGTTTGGGGGACAACAGCAGACGGATATGGGTTGAAAAATGATGCTGCCACCATATTTGGTCTTCCAAACCCAACGCTTACCTGGGAGACTACAACTACATTCAATATAGGATTTGATTCCCGGCTATTCAATGACCTTACGTTTTCATTTGAATACTATGATAAGCTTACAGAAGGCTTATTGCAGAATGTGACAATACCACCAAGCTCTGGTATCATTGATGGTCCCGAGGCAAACGTGGGAGATGTAAGCAATAAAGGGTTTGAAACTAGTTTGAGTTATACAAAAACTTTGGGTGAGTTTACCCTGACCCTGGGGGGTAATTTAACCACTCAACGTAATGAAGTGCTGAGAGTATTTCAGGGAATTCCTACAGAAACATCCAACGGACGTATCGAAGAAGGTCAGTCAATCGGGTTTTTCAGGGGACCTCTATATGGAGGTACATTTCAAACGAACCAGGAGGCTCAGGAATGGATGGACGAGACAACTGATGTCCAGTACAATGAACCACTGGTGACTGCAGGGGACTATTATTTTGTTGATTTATACGGAGCACCCGGAGACGAATCAGAGTTTTTCAGCACAAGCCCTGATGGACAGATAGATCAGTTTGATCAGACTTATCTCGGGAAAAAGATAGCAGGGTACTATTATGGACTGAATGTCAATGTCGCCTATAAAGGATTAACATTGGATATGGTATTTTATGGTGTAGGCGATATTCAGCGCTACAATTCGGTAAGAAGCTTCTCAAATCCTAGTGTAAATGGTGCGAATAGAAGTACTGCTGTATTGAATGCATGGACTCCTCAAAACACAAATACTGATTTACCAAGGTCAATCTGGGGGGACCCTGCTAACAATTTCAGGTATTCCAGTTTGTTCATAGAAGATGCAGACTACTTCAGGCTTACAAACGTTCGGCTTAGCTATAATTTCCCAAAAACATTTTATAGTAGGATAGGGAATTTTGTGAGTAATCTGAACTTATATGTCGGGTCTTCAAACACTTTCACAATAACTGATTATTCCGGTCTTGATCCTGAGTCTGATAGTAATCCGGCTCCAAGGATGATTTACACAGGATTTTCAATAAACTTTTAAGATACAATATCATGAAAAAGTTAAGAAAAGTATTGATCGTGTCTGTATGGGCACTAGTTACATTTGTCATAGGATCATGTGCTGACGAACACCTTGATGTTCCGGTAAGGGACCAGGTGGCAGAAACCTTTTTTGAAAATGAGGGGAAGGTTCAAAGGGGTATTGGAGGCATTTATGCAGAATTAACCAATATCTATACTGCAAATCTGGGAACAGGATATATTGGACGTGGAATAACCATTCACCCATACTGGTTATTGCAGGGAGACGATCTCACCAATAGCGGTAATTCAAATGCTGCTTATGAAGCTTTCTCAGGATTTTCAGCATCTGATGATCGAAACGCCATGATGTGGCAACGTTACTATATCATCGTAAATAGAGCGAATTTCATGCTTGAACAGATCGAAGCATCTGCAGCAGTTTATGAGACAGAAGGTCTCAAGGACTACAACCGGGGAGAAGCTTTATTTCTCAGGGCATGGGCTCATTTGAAAATATGGGAACGATGGAGAAAAGGCCCTTTGGTACTGGAGTGGATCAAGTCACTCGAAACAGCTACCAACCCTCCAAGTGAAGGTTTTGATATGTTGGATGCTGCCATTGATGATCTTGAAGAGGCAGCAACTTTATTACCTGATTCCTGGGATATTTCCAATAAAGGACGGGTTTTCAAAAATAGCGCCTATGGTCTTCTCGTAAAAGCATATGTACTTAGGGCAAACTATGCTGATGATTATAACGGAGGTGACAGATCAGGTGACTATGGCAGAGCAATTTCAGCTTTTGAGTCGATTGATGATGCAGAGAGCACGATCATTGGTGTTCATTTTGGAGAAAACTTTGACTACAGGACAGAAAATAATTCGGAGTCTTTATTTGAATTCCAGGCTAGCATCAATAATTCTGAAAATCCATGGCTGGATAATGATTATGGTGGAGGCAATGGTTCTCTTGGAGCTTATTATGGGTACTTTACAGATCACTGGGGCAATTATGGCTCCGGAGGCGGGTCTGTTGGCCCAACGGTAAAGTTGATCAATGCATTCGATCCTTTGGACCCAAGACTTTCAGAAACCATTGGCACAAACTCATGGGGTAGGTTTAACGGATACCAATTCATTAAATATATCAATGGCGAAAGAGGAAATTTGTTGGACAATAAAGATGGGAGAGGATGTTGTGCTATTTCTTCAGGAGTTAATACCCGTATCCTTCGTTTGGCGGATGTGAAACTGATAGCTGCTGAGGCATATCTACAGACAGGTAATGCGCCAGAGGCTTTAGCTCAGGTGAATCATGTAAGACAACGAGCCAGACTTTCTACCAGTGACGGAAGTGAGGCTGCTGCCCCTGCAGATCTGGGTGCTGTGACTATGCAGGAAATCATGGATGAAAGGTTTTTGGAACTCGCCGGTGAGGAGGGTATCCGGTGGGAAGACCTACGTAGGTGGCATGCGGCAGGATTTGTTGATTTAGGAAGCTGGACAGCCTCAGATTTTTCTTATCCAAATCCAGCCAATCAATTTGGTTTTGATGTGGATACGCATGTTTTATTTCCAATTCCGGCTGAAGAAATAGAAACCAGTGCTCTGATGCGACAAGCAGGCAATAACCCTGGATATTAGTTCTTCCGGAAAGTATACATTTTTAATAAAGTCCCGTCTTCCGCGGGGCTTTATTCATTCTTAACTAGAAGTGGCACACCAGAATAAAAGCTCAATTCTTTTAGAGCTTTAGTTTAAAATATTGTTGTCGCCAACATCATTTAATCAGTTTGTATAACAGAAAACTTACACTTGATTTATGAAAAAAACAATTCTTTTTTGTTTCATTGTTTTAGGCATTTATGTGGTCTCTTCCTGCAATAAAGAAGTAGACATCCAATCAGGTGATCCCGAAATCCCCAGAATAGATTTTGTGGAAATGGCTGAAAACCAGCCCCACCAAAATAATCCCAGTGTGATATGGTATGATGATTTCTCTACTGAGAAAGATTATTTGGAATCAAGAGGAGATATTGACAATGAAATTTTTTTTGGGACCAGTGGCGGGTCT
>JAHCMM010000169.1 GCA_019192515.1 Cyclobacteriaceae bacterium SS2 | reverse complement strand
TTGCCAACAGGGCAGCAGGGCAGGTGGTGAAATTTACCGCTAAAGGAAAGTATGTGGAGATTTTTGATGATATTCCTGAGGGCGCACTTATTTGTAATGTGTCATATAAATCTGATCATTACTTCCTCAATGCACTGAGCCCCTTAGGTGATCAAAAATCTGCTCCTATTTATGTGCACACCAGTGAAAAGTTGGTGTCTACTTTGGTGCCGGGAGATTTGGAGATTCCCGTGTTGACCAATATTCACCAGGTATGGCCTCATATTGTAAAATCTGCCGACGGGTCGGAGCAACTATATGTCTTGATCCATGGATGGAATAAAGGAAAGTATGCTGTATTGAAACTGGAAGATTGATTTTCCGTAAGTCGCGATCAATCTGTTTCCGGTAGTACCTAAAACTGGACCGGACGTGGTTCTATTTAAACAACCAGGAACGAATTAACCTGGTGTATCTGGGCATGATAACATAAATCATGAGCATTACCACGATACCTGTGATCACAAGCGTATCAAAATAGATGGTTTGGGGAATATGTATCATTCTAAGCAATGGCAATAAGATAATTGGTATCACCAACACAAGCGGGTATATGGCCGACCATGTGACCAGGTATTGTTTCCAGCGGACTGGTGTTTTTACATTACCCGGATTGGAAAACAGGAAATCTAGTCCACTGTTGATAGAATATTGATCATCTTTTGTCAGTAATGGTCGTGCTTCGGCAATGAGGTTTTTTCGTTGTTCGGAACTCATCCAATTCTTAAGGTTTGTAATTGAGTCGAATCGGATGATAATGGTGTAAGTAAAAGTAAGGTTAGGAATTGGTCGGATAAACTGGCTGTCTAAATGACCGGGAGATTGTCTGCATATCGGATCAATCTCTTTTAGCCATTCCTCATACGCTTCCTGTTTTCCTTCCAGGATCTGATGGGTGATTACAACAGAGGCACCTTCTTTTTTCATGAAATATCATAACGGGAAAAACGTGTTCAGGGATGGATTCTATTCGATGAAATAGTAAGGCGAATAACGTGTGGTTTTAATGAATATGTACCGCACGTGTCTCTGCACTGTTTATTGTATTATTAAGAGGTACTGAAAATCCACCTGAATACAATCCATCCTTCTTTACGGACTCACTTTTTCAGGATATGAAAAGCTACAGGATAATGATAATCTAAATGAAGTAAAACCCTGATGGTATTGATGATAATAATAAAACTACCAACTATTGCTGTAATTACCAGGATCGGAATAGTGATTACCAAAATGGCCAGAATACCACAGGGAACAATAATCAGAAGTAAGTTAAGTTGAAAGTTTATGCTGTCCCTTGCATGAGTCTCAATGCCAGGGATTGATCGTTTCTTTAGATTCCATATAAGGATTGATGGAATCACAATAAACAATAATCCACTTAGATGAACGGCCGTTATCCACATCTGATCTGCCCCAGAATCGGAGATCTCTTCATTGAGTTCTTCAAGCGAAATACTTAATGCCTTAGCTATTTTATGAAGACTGTCTGACCTTGGAATCACTTCACCATTTTCTATTCTTTGTATTAAACGAGTGGATATACCCGTTTTAATTCCTAAATCCTCCTGGGTCATTCCTAGCTTTAAACGTTGTTCTCTAATATATTTACCAGACTTCATGATCCTTTTAAGGATAAAGATGGGTCAATTATGAATGCAGTTCAACTACATATACACGACATTTGGGCGACATATCACTTAAATCAGCTTAATTTCTAAATCGAAGGGAATACAAATCCGCATCTTTCATGTAAATCCGCATGCGGATAGTTTTTCCTGAAAGGCTTGAAACATCATTATTCCCATTCCATTCTATCACCCTTGAGATCTCGTTACCAATAATTACTTGAGAATCATCTCGGGCAAAGCCAGGAATCGGATCACCTTGCTCATCCTGAAGTTCTATTTTTATTTCCCCTACCGCCGATGTTGAGTAATTGATCTCTAATTTATTGCCCTTAAAAGTGAAGGGCTTGCTGATAAATGCACCACCCTGGTACCTTCCCCGGAGAGAAGTGAATCCATCTAATCGCATAGAATACCTCCGCAGATGTGCAGTCGGCTGAGCATAATCCTGATTGACGTAGACGGACATCTCAGAGGGACCTGTCTGCACCACATTGAGCGCCGGGTAGTTCGATCTCGATACCCAGTTGTCAAGTCCAATACCAGGTCTGATAAAAGCTTCCATAAATAGTCGGTCATAGCTGCTACCACCCCTTGTGGTCATGAAAAAAGCATCCGAGCAATCATTGAAATATTTGGGATTGACATCGAGTGCTTTGGCTTGTTCATCCGTGAGTACCTGTCTGCCGGGCATGAATCGGCCTCCAATAGCCACGTAGATGTGTGGGGCTCGAAAATAGGGGCTGGTCTGTTGGGTATATAGGTGCTCCAAAGGAGTATCACCAAATGTCATCTGTTCGGGTTCAGTCCAGTGGATAAAGTCTTTGGAAGTGGTTCTTCCAACGCTTCGAAAACCACTAAAACCCACCTCTGTCCAGGTGCGGAAATAACACACATACTGATTCTCCGATTCTGACCAGAAGGCGACATTCTGAGAATCAAATTTGCCTGCTGTAAACACTGGTTGATCCGATAACTTCTCCCAGTGGATCCCATCAGCAGATACATATGCAATCAGTCCGCTTTTAGTCGTGCCTCCCAGTGCCTTGTATCTATGCGATGGGTCTGCATTTGGATTCTTGTCAATGAAAGGGCTGAAATTATGTGTGACGGGAGCAGCTTTTGCCAGTACAACATTATTTTGGCTGGTGCCCTGAACTTTGAATAAACCCAGATCAGGTTTGGTCCAATGGATTCCATCCCTGGACTCGGCGTAGCAGGTCACTTCATCCTCATTTCCATCTTTGCCGGCTTCTCTGAGTCCGCGATAATAAGCCCTATATAGTTCACCATCTTTGAGAATCGTAACGTAAGCACTAAAATGTCCTTCCCATGGTTTATCAAAAGGGAACACGGCACCCTCATCCCTGGGTGCATGCTTAACGATTTCCAATCCATCCAGCTGGTCTATTAAGAAATGGTCCACAAAGATCTCCCTTCGATCTCCCAATTCAACGGGATTCTGGGCGTGAGCAATCGGAGAGATAAGCGCAACAAGAAGAAAAACCACGATAAGTTTTGTCATGGGGGTTAGGATAACATGGTTTTAATCAAAATACTGGTAAAACTCATGATTCTACCTCTGAATGGATTAAAATATTAACTGGTCT
>JAHCMM010000168.1 GCA_019192515.1 Cyclobacteriaceae bacterium SS2 | reverse complement strand
GACCTTACCAAATGGCTCAATAGCTGTTTTGGGTACCTCGGATTTTGGTAGTGGTGTTACCCTCATTACCCTAATGAAAATGAATGCAGACGGATTAATAAAGGAGTAAATGGTTAAAAAAATGATATTTAACCTTAGAATATTTAAAAAATTAACGAAATTTGGTGTACCGTCGCCTGAATTTATGAGAAGAGTATTATTCGTACTTTTCACTTTGACCGTTTCCTCACTCATAGGTCAGAGTGTAACAAGTGTTAATTCGTCTACAGCTAATGGCACCTATATCATAGGTGAGGTCATCAGTATACAGGTGAATTTTAGTGGTGCAGTACAGGTTACCGGGGCACCACAACTCACTTTATCCACAGGGGCAGTGGTTGATTATACGTCAGGATCGGGAACTTCCACGCTCACATTTAACTACACTATTGGTACGGGAGAGATCAGCAGTGATCTGGCATATGCAAGTACTGCTGCTTTAGGACCAACCGGCTCCATAAAAGACAATGCAACCGGTCTATTAAACGCAACCCTGACACTCCCCACTCCAGGTGCGTTAAACAGTTTGTCTGCCAATAAGAATTTAGTGGTAGATGGAGTGCTCCCGACCTTCCAAAATGCCCATTTCTTTGATACGAATGGAGATGGCAATATCGACGAGGTAGTTATTGAGATGAGTGAACCGGTGGATCACACGACTGCAGAGGCTGCTGATTTTACGCTGACTGGAGGATCAATCAGTGGGGTAGAGTCATCCGGGGCGGCGAGCAACAGCCTGGATGTTAGCGATGCAGACCAGTATGTGACCTTAACAGCAAGCCTTACAGGAACAGGAACTGCGAATATTGACTATAGCAAGACAGGGGGAGCAACCCTACAGCTGGCAGACCTGGCAGGGAATGAAGCAGACAATGATGCTACCATAACAGAGGTGGATGCTGCTGCACCTGTTATTATTCAGGCAGTTACTGCTGATAATAACAGCAATGGTTATTTGGATAGAATTACACTTACTTTTTCAGAGAATATTGATGATGGTAATTCCGGCGGATTCACCAGCACTACTGTGGATATAGCTGGCTATACAGGAGAAGCCAAGGTTTCCGGTGACGATGACAATGCTGAAGTAATTATTAGTTTCTCTGAGGGAGGTAGCCCTGATACAGATGCCACACCGTCCATAACCTTGCTCAGTGGACAAGTGGTGGATGCAGACCTGAATGCAATTGCTTCCAATCAAATATTTTCTTCTACAGAAGATGGCGCCGCCCCTGTTATCGTTTCTGCAACTACTGTAGATGATGATCTGAATGGTCAAATTGATGGGATCGAGCTTGTAATGTCTGAGCCTGTTGATGATACTGGTTCTACCCTTGATGGAACCTCTTTCGACCTGGAAACACCCTATGATAATAACAACCCAACAGCTTCTACAGGCGATACCGGCAATGATGCAATATTGTTTATCACTTTTGATGAAGAAGGCTCAGCAGATACAGATGCAGTGCCTGATGTGACACTTATCGGAAATAAGGTCCAGGATCTAAGTATTGCGAGCAATCAGGTTGGATCAAATGTGCTGTTTGGAAGTACTGTGGATGGTGCTATTCCGGTATTGTTATTAGCATCTACATCTCCAGCAGCAAATGCCTCTGGTGTATCCGTAAACAGTGCCCGTACATTTTCATTTGATTTCAGTGAGAATGTGGATGCTATTGGTTCAAATCTAATTTCGATCTATAATACAGATGACCTGGTCAATCCAATCTATTCAGCTGATGTAACTGATGCTGAAGTAGATGTAACAGGAAGTACTGTCACCTGGTCGCATAATGAATTGCTTGACAAGGGAGAGAGCTTTGCAGTAGGAATTGATGCAGGAGCATTTGAGGATCAGTCTGCAGGCAACCTACCTTCAGATGAATTGCTTAATTCGGGTGATAATAAGTGGGAGTGGAGTATGGACAATACGGGAGGACCACGGTATGTATATAGCCCACAGCATAATACAACAACTGTTGCACCTTATGGCCTGATTTATTTCTATTATGATGAACCTGTAAGATTGCAGAATTCATCAAATAAAAAATTAAGGATGGACAGGATCAACGGGTTTGGAGGCTCTGATCTTGATAATAATGTTATTGATGAAGATATTGACTATAATGGTAACCCTGTCGTTTCATTCATCTTACCATACCCAAGCAATACTTCCAATTATACCAAGCAGAAGATTTTTGATATTTCGGAAACCTCCTACAATGGCGGATCCTATATGCCCGGTTCTTTTTACGAAATCACAGTTGATGCAGATGCATTTGAGGATACAGGGGATAACGATTCCGATGGCTTTGAGATAGAATTTCAGATTGATGGTAGTGATGTAGACCGACCAACTGTATTATCCTTTTTGCCAGCTGATGACCCTTCTGAGCCGGCAACGATTGATGTAGATATAGAGACTACAACAGAATTGGTTATCAATTTTGATGAACCTATGGGAATTGGGTTTGGTAATATCAGGCTGTACGCCGATGTGAATCCGGATGTGCTGGCACTGAATATTCCTTCAAGCAGTCCGTTGGTCAGTATCATAGACGGTCCGGGAGGTATTGGTGCGTCAGTTGAGATTGATATTTCGGGGATTACACTAGCCGGTAATATTGAATATTACGTAGAAATAGATCGTTCCGCTTTTACAGATGCCATAGGAAATACTTTTGCAGGTTTTTCAGATGAAACCACCTGGAACTTCAAAATGGAGCCTGAATTGAACGCACCGGAGATCAGTTCACTTTCTCCGGCAGATAACGCTACCGGGGTTGATGTAGATTCTGATCTGGTCATGGTATTTAATGAGCCGGTAAAAGAAGGTGTCGGGGGAAATCTTAATGTCAGACTATCTTCTAATGGTTACATAGTGGAGACTATTCCTTCATCCAGCTTCACTTTTGATGGTACCAGTGTGACAATCCCATTGTCACAGCTTGGTGGTTTGTCGGGATATTATGTAAATATTGATCAGGACGCAATTGCTGACCTTGGGGACAATAAGTTTCCGGGAATTACCGGCTCTTTTGCCTGGAGCTTTACCACTGCATCGGAAGCAATCGCACCCTCCGGCGTGACGAGTACTTTTTCTCCGGCGGACGGATCATCAGGTGCCTCCGTGGGTACAAATATTTCTTTTTACTTCGATGAAGTGGTAAGTCCGATTGCTGGAAATAACATTGAAATACGTCGCGAAAGTGATGATATGTTGATAGAGCAGTTTGATGTAACCGATCCTGAAATTACCGTGAGTGGTAATCAGGTGATCATCAATCCATCTTCAGATCTGTCGTTTCTCACAGAATATTATGTTGTGGTCGATGCTGGAGCCTTTGAAGATGCTTCAGGCAATCTCTCACTTGCGGTGGGCGGCGATGGAAATTGGAATTTCACGACAGGAGCAGATGCTTCAAATCCATTCATACTCACATTATCACCTGATGATGATGCTACCGGGGTTGCGTTAAGTCCGGTGATCACCATAGGTTTTTCGGAATCGGTTGTTGATCAGGGATCCGGAGTTGTAAATCTCTTATATACTGATGGTAGTCTGGCACATCAGCTGGATCTGAGTGATTTTGATTTCTCTGATAATGCTAATCCCTCAATTGATCTGAATGCTGAAGGTATCACACTTTCAGGAAACACAATATACTATGTTGAAATCCCCAATACTGCCTTTGAAGACCTTAGTGGATTGGCATTTGCAGGTGTAGCAGGAAATGGAAACTGGTCTTTTACCACCACCAGTGATGCTGTGGCACCATTGCCTACAGGAACCCCTACTGGTGCAAGTGTGGCCGTTTCGACAGACCTTACGCTTACATTCCCGGAACCCGTCACAGCCAATGCTGGCAACATTACCGTCAGGTATGCTGATTTGACAATTGTTGAGATTATCTCTGTTTCGAGCGCTGAATCAAGTATGGGTAAAACTGTGCATACATTGGAATTGGATGAGGACCTTTCGGGAGGAATCTTGTATTACGTTGACGTGGATGCTGGTGCATTTGTAGATAATTCTGGTAACAACTCTATCGGATTGACCGGCAGCACAGACTGGAGTTTTACCACTGATGATGATGGAGTTTCACCCTCGATTGTTTCACTTTCTCCTGCAAATGACGCCACTGGTGTTGCTACAGGTGCTGCCTCACTTGTGATGACATTTAATGAGCCCGTAGTGCTAGGTAGTGGCAATGTTGTCCTGTCCTATGATGATGGGGTGACGCTTGAAACCTTTACAACAGGGGATGTAATACTTAGCAATGGCAATACAGTGGCTACTATTGGTCCTTATGGCGTGTTGGATGGCATGACTGAATATTATGTTGCTGTTGACAATGGATTTTTCGAAGACAATGACGGCTCTCCTAATGCTTTTCCGGGAATCACTGGTGATGGAAGCTGGTCATTTTTCACTGGTACTGATGCAGTTGCACCATCCGCAAGCGGAGGTGTCACACCAGCCAATGGAACTTCGGGTAATCCTGTTGATCCAACCATCACCATTACTTTGAACGAACGCGTTTATGCAGGATCCGGAGAAATTACCATTTCGGGTGGAGGTCAAACAATAAGCATCAATGTTCTCGATGGAACTCAAATTACCGGATTTGGAACCAACGTGGTTTCAATCAATCCCACCGAAAGTCTGATTAATGGAACGACTTATACTGTAACTGTGCCTGCCGGGGCTTTCGAAGACCCTTCCGGAAACACCAATTCATTGATATCCTGGTTTTTTGATGTAGGCAATGCAACAATCGTCACGGCTTCAAACACGGTAATATGTGTTAATGAGGATTATGTAGCACTTAATGATTTAGTGATTACAGAGACCAGCAACACTGACTTCCTTGTTGGCACAGGAAGAACCATTACTATTACACTTCCAGCCCAGTTTGAATTTAATACCTTGCTGACACCCTCAGTAAATATTTCAGGTAGTGATCTCTCGGCAGGATCAGCTGTGGTTGGTTTAAACACTATGACACTTACTTATACGACAGATGGACAGTCAGGGGGAGTGGATGAAATTACTATTTCAAATATTGAGGTCAGGTATACAGGTTCTACTGCTGGTATTTATAACGCTTATCGAACGGGTGGAACGGCAAATATGAAAGGGAACAATGTCGTTCATGGTCAACCGCATTTTGTGTTTGATGTAAATGATCCTCCTGCCCCTCCAACTGTGTCAGCTACCTTTTGGCAGCCCGATGGAAGTGAAGACCTATTGGTACCATCAAGCGTACCTGGTTTTAATGTAACAGCTACGGGAGTAGGAAGTATTACATGGTACAACAATGATTTTTCCGTAAGTGCTTCGGCTACTTCCGGGGCTTCATTTCCGTATACTTCCTTACCGGGTCTTAATCCTGATAACTCGTACGGTACATTTGTTCTTGCGGATGAAGATCCTGCTCTTTACACTTTTTATGTTACCGATAATGATGGGACCTGTGAGAGTGATCCTTTCAAGAGAAATATCCTCGTACTGGAATATTTACAAACACCCGGAGGATTTAGTTTTGTAGATGATGGATCAGATGTTGTATATACTGTTTCAGAGCCGGACAATCATGAAGTGACTACATCAGGTCTTGGGATAACAGATATCACTGATACTCCACCTAGTACATCCATAACTTTTAGTCCAAGTTCGGTAGGAGCAGGTTCTTATCCTATAGAGATTATTACAACCAATAATTATACTGGTGAGAGTGTCGCTTTACCTCGGGATTTGACTGTTACTGCTACGGCAAAAATATTTAAGGAGGGGACAGAATTGGATGTAGACTACTGTAAGGATGAGGGGGTGTTGGTATTTTCAGCGTATCTTGATGATATCCCTTCAGGAGAAGTATTTTACGGTTTTGCTCTGGATAACGTAATAATCCCCCATCCCGGGTTTCTGCCTAATAGGGCTGAAAACGATTCGATTGATTGGATGATTGACCTGAATGATCTGACTCCTGGTGTTCATGCAATCCAGCGTTTGGTTGTTGCTGAAACCGCCTTGTTTCCATCAATCCAAAATTACCCTTTACTTGAGGCCGACCTCAATGTGTTTCCTCTACCGACTGTAACCATCAATGAATTAGAGGATTACTATTGCGAAGACGGCTTACCTGTGAATCTGACCGCGAGGGTTACAAATCAAGACCTTAGCATGAATTCAACATCTGTCGTTGTGGATGTGAATTCTTACAGAATTGAAAAACTGACTGGTGTCGGTGCTCCCATTGGTCCTATTACAATAAGTGGATCCCCTGCTCAATTTAATCCTGCTAACCCGTTGGGTAATGGTACTGATGCTGTCGGTACATACAGAATTACATATTTGTCTGAAGCTGGTGATGATCCGAATGAACCTACTCCTGTCGATAGTAAAGGATGTCAAAATACATATGTGAGAGAAGTGGAAGTGTTAGCCACACCGGATCTGCCTGTGCTAACTAATGACCTGACTGGTATCGGCGGTGAAGATGGAGACCGGATCAATTTGCAGTTTTGTGTTGGGGATGTAATACCTGACCTAGTGGTCAGTGCCGATCCTGACGAACAGATCACCTGGTATACCAGTAACTTATTAAATACTACCTATAATTCTGTTGGTACGCAGGGTGAGATATTAAAGGCTGAAGAGCTCTTTGGTACCGATCAACCGAATAGTGCTTTTAATGTCAATATTTATATCACGAAAACTGATTATATCAATGATGGTATTGGCTTTGAAGGTTGTGAATCTCCTCCAAAAGTGATCAATATCAGGGTATATGAAGAACCTTCTGTTCCGGCTCTTGATGTGACCCAGGATGCAGCAACACGACTAAGTTCCACTAGTTATTTATTTGAGTATTGTGATACCTATGGGGGAGACAATGTGACTTTTAGCTCAACACTTCCAGACATAGAGTCATATTACAGGTTTTTCGATGCTTCGATGACCTTTCAGGCAAATCTGCCAACTGATTCTTCCGGGTGGCCGGTAAGTTCTTTTGAATTCTCAGAGATTGGATTTTCAGGTATGCCTGGCACAGATACCACCATATTTATATCCCGGGTATTAAATGATAGCACCTGGATTGATTCTGGAGCGCAATTCTCAGGTTGTGAAAGTGGATTCATCGAACTGGAAATAAGAGTATACGAAACCTCGCCGGCACCTGATACTACTTTGTTTGCTACTAGCCGAACAGATTACTATATCTGTTCAGGTGAAGACCTGGGAACAATTACCTCACCAGGTGAGCAGGATACAAGATATGCCTGGTATGAAGACGATGGCAGTGGTACGGCACCTGATTATGGAGCCAGGATGACAGTAGCTGCGTTTGATGATCGGTTTATTGTTCAGAATAGTCTTGCCAATGAATTTGTGGGATTCTCCAATGAAAACCTCACGACAAGTCCGATAACCTACACCTATTGGATTACCCAGTTCCAGGATTATAATGACGAGACAGGGTATATAGGTTGTGAAAGTGAACCAAGTAAACTAACCATTACGGTATTCCCTGATCCAGGGGCACCCACATTCGATGATCCGGGAGTTACCTATATGGATTGGGATATCGCCAATGCTCATCTATTGGAGATCTCTTATTGTGAAGGAAACATTGGGCAAAGTATCGAGCTTAATTTAAATGGGAATACGGATGCAGAATTCAACTGGTACAGATCCGATGCAACAGGAACAACCAGAATCGGTAACTCTGTACATGATCACATTGCCAGTCAGCCTGTAAAAACCAGTGAGCTGAAGATTACCGATGCGGAAGAAGCAGATGGTGTGATCTATTTTGTGGTGACACAAACCAACAACAGCCAGCCACTGGGAGCAGATTTTGATGGCTGTGAGACCGAACTGGATGAGATGGCATTTGTGATTATCAATACTTATGACATTCCAGCAATGCCGCAAACAATAGACAATGACTATACCTACTGTGAAGATGACGTGGTAGCCAATGGTATTGAACTCACAGGAGAACCGGGTGTTACCTTCAACTGGTATAAGGCGGACGTAGATGGTAACATGGAATCCACTCCATTCCATATTGGAAGTACTGCCAATGACACTGAGCTAGGGTTGCTGGGAGACAATGGAACCGGAAGATATTTGTTCTGGGTTACGCAGACCCAAAATATTGGTGATGGGGTTGCTACTTTTGAAGGTTGTGAGAGTGCTCCACGTTTGATCACTGTTTATGAGGTTCCTCCTGAAATGGATGACATACGGTTTTCATCAGACTATATCAATTCATCAGAAGGATTCTGCGTGGATGTCTTGCAAGGAGCTGTTATTATCAACTATTCAGGGGTGGAGGATGCGCTGTTTACCTGGTATGATCAGAGCATGACGCCAATCGTGGATCGTACATTGTCTGCTGAAACATTTATCAACACAGGAGCCAGTGGTGTAGGAAGCTATACTTTCTATGTTTCACAAACGATCAATAGCTGCGAGAGTGAACTGCACGAAGTCACATTCAATATCTATGATACCCCGGCTACTCCTGAGTTTGATCTTGCCAGCAATGGTACGCTGATCAACCCTCAATATGAGTTTATCTACTGCAGGGATCAGGATGTCTCGGGTGAAACACTTTTAATTTCTAATGGACAGACTGGAAATATTTATGAGTGGTATTTTAATGAAAGCCTTACCGAACCTATCACTCAGAATATTGATGAGTCCGATCAAAGCATTGCATTTACCAACTTAGGCATAAGTGGAGTAGATGATGATCAGTTGGCAAAGACCCCGGGAACATATTCGCGGTATGTTAGATCTCAGGAATCAACCGAATGCTACAGTCCCGTGAGAAGATTTGACATGGTTGTGGGTGAAGCGCCTGACGTGGCATTTACATGGGATGGGTTGATGAAAGGAAAGCCTGTTGATTTCACCTTCATCAATGACAACCCGGAAGTTGATGCATCAGATATTGATGAGGTAAGGTTTACTGTAGGTGTTGATATTCCATATCATGCATTTTCATATGCTGACAATCAAGTCTATGAAACTACCTTCATGGATGCCGGGGAATATACAGTGGAGTTGTTTATGCGAACATCTGATGTATGTCGTGACTCAGTGACCAGGACAGTGACCGTACTTGATATCATAGAGGTGCCAGAAGATGGCTTGCTCGAAACCTTTGAGGACCCAAATCATGGGTGGTTTGCAGAGTACCGTACACTGAATGGTAAACAAGATACACAGGTAAATTCATGGGAGCTTGGTAAACCATCTACATCAACATTAAATGCTGCTTTTAGTGGAGACAATGCCTGGGTCACCAACCTGGATGGCGATTATACTTCAAATGAGATTTCCTGGGTGTATTCACCTGCATTTGACATCACCAATCTGACCATACCGATCGTGAGCTTCTACCATCAGCACTGGTTGTTCAACAACAGAGATGCTGTCGTATTTCAGTATTCGACCGACAATGGAGCCAGCTGGTTTAAGCTGGGAGACTTTAGTGAAATAGCAGGTGGTATTGTGGAAACCTCAGGGCTAAACTGGTACACGCATGCTGACATTCCAACACAGCCAGGATATTACAATGTCAACTCAGTAGACTTTAATCAATCATACAATCCATCCTCCTTTGGTTGGTCATCTACACAACAGCCTGTTCAAAGGGAAGAGGATCGTGTCTCCGAATGGTTGTTGTCCATCAATAAGATGGACAATGCTGACACGGTGATATTCAGGTTTGCCTTATCAAGTAGTGGTGGTGATGAAGATGAAGGTTTCGCTTTTGATGATTTCAGAGTATATAACAGTGATAAAATCACATTATTGGAGTCGTTCTACAATGCGACTGAAACCGGTGTTGTGACAGCATATCAGGATCTGCGGGAGCAGGTAGACAATCAATCTGTCGGTAGTGTGGCCTGGATCAACTATTTTACGGAGCTTGATATGACCTCATCATCCGGACGGGATGATATCAATCGGTCAAACTCTGTCGATCCCAGTGCCAGGGTAGGTTACTATGGCATTAATGAATCACCGCGATCAGCACTAGAAGGGGAAGTACAAAAGCTTGAAGGAATAGATACTGAGTCGGAACTGTATATCAGAGGATTTACCCCGTCGGCACTGGGCGTAGCCGGATTGGAAAGTAAGAAGTTTGACATTACCAATTTCCACCTGGATACTTCTGCTCCGTCGGATATTTTACGGGCTTCTGCCACTTTTACTGCGGTACAGGACTTCCCTGGGAATAACGAATTTTCTATCAGGTTTATGGTTATTGAAAAGGAAATTACAGGTGTGACGGTAGGAGAGTTTAGCGAAAATGACACCCTGCGAAATGTCCTGAGGAAGATCTTGCCATCGGCTGGTGGAATCGTCAAGCAAGGTGCTATGACGCTAGGTACATCTTTCACAGAGACCGTAGAGTGGAAGATCAATAATGTATATGATCCTACACAATTGGATGTAATTGCATTTATTCAAAATGAAAATGCCACCAATGGCAGGAGGGAGATATTCCAGGCAGCCGTACTCAATGGGGATTTCAGTAACAAAGAACTGATCCTGGGTGTGCTGGATCAGCTCAGAAATGGAGATCCATTTGTGATCTATCCAAACCCGGTAGACAACCAGTTTAAACTGGAAATCCTGAATCCAGTGAAAGATGCCATGGACTGGAAGATGTTTGACCAGACGGGAAAAGAAGTCTTAAAAGGACAACTGCCAGGTGGAGAGCTTTCTATAGATATTGAAACGAAGCAACTTCCAAGTGGAGTGTTCCTGATACAATTGACGAATGGGGATGTGATCTACGAACCTAAAAGGATCGCGGTCATTCACGAATAATAGGAAAAAAGGTTATTCTATGTGTAGGTGGTGCACATGCTCACGGATGTGATCCACTCTTTTGGTAATGTGGCTAACATATTTGTTTAGCTCATTTTCCAGGACATAGATCTGTCCGTCATAAGAGTAAAATCCAATTTCATCCTTCAGGTTTTTGGCATTGTGCTCAATCTCATTTCTTGCACTACACTCTGTGTGTAGAAAATGGATAAAGCTTTTCATGTCATATCCTTCTTCAAACTTTTGAATCTCCTCAATGGTCTTTTTAATCTCGTGCGTTTCTTTTCCAAAACGTGTTGCCTTGATCAACCGGTCGTAAAGAACAGAATCATAGTGATGAATATCTTTAAGGAGATTGATTACACCTAATCGGTACTCTTCATTGATGCAAAATTTGGCCAATCCTTCATAACTATTCAATTCCTTGGCCTCATCATCCCACTTGTAGGTGAGATCATCAATGATTTTCCCAAGTGTTTTGTTCTCTTCCTGGGCATAACCAGTTGAGACAATTGTTAAGTATATTAAAGTGCCAATGAAAAGCGTTTTCATAACCAACCATTTTAATTTTATTGTTGCAAACATCGGACCAATCAATAAAAATCTTCAGATGGTGGTCTATAAGAAAGGTTGAAGATGTTTATGAATGGTAAATTTACACATTTGTACCATATATACGAATAATTCCTTATTTTGGTATAATTCCAATAAAAAATTTAATTATATCTTGTTTTAAATGAAATTTGGTAAGGTTGAACAGCCAGAATTGATCGATTTTTCACTTCCTGAAACGCACAATGACACCTTTCAGTTGCTTTCCATGCAGGAAAAAGAGCCACTAGAAGTATATGTCGGGTGTGCAAAATGGAATAAGAGAGACCTAAAAGGCTTCTACCCACGTGGTACAAAAGATGAGTTGCCTTACTATGCCCGGCAGTTCAATAGCATCGAGATGAATACCACTTTCTATCATTTCCCTAAGCGGGAACAGGTGAAAATATGGAAGGACAAGACACCCGAGGGATTTAAATTCTTTCCTAAGATCACCAATACCATAACGCATTTCAAGCAGCTGAAGGAGGTAAAGGATTTGCTTTATACCTACTGCGAAGAGATCCTCCATTTTGAAGAAAAACTGGGTATGGTTTTTTTGCAGGTACATGGAAATTTTAGTCCCAAAAGGTTTGAAAGACTGGAGAAGGGCATTGCAGATTTTCCACCGGAAGTGCCATTGGCTGTAGAAGTGAGGCATCCGGAGTGGTTTGAACATCCAAACAATGATAACCTGTATCAACTTTTGAGAAATCATCATAAATCAAACATCATTGTTGATACTGCCGGTCGTCGTGATATGCTGCATATGAGGTTGAGTACGCCCACGGCATTTATAAGATGGGTAGGGGCTAATCATAAAAGTGATTATTCCCGTTTGGATGAATGGGTTGATCGGGTGCAGGATTGGAAAGATGCCGGCCTGCAGCAGCTTTACTTTTTTGTTCATCAAAATATCGAAGTAGAATCACCCTTGTTATCGGCATACTTCATTGAAAAGCTAAATGAGAAGATTGGTACGAATTTGAAGGTGCCTGAAACTCTATGAGCAGCCAGGGATCGGTTTTTTGTATATTGATTTTTCTAACTATCTACATTGCAGAGGCGCAATCATTACTTAAGGCTGACCGTGAGGAGTTTGTATATGAGATCAGATATGGATGGATCAAAATAGGGGAAGCACAATTGATGCATCAAAGAAGAGAAACTACAGTGTCCCTGGACGTGCTGGCATATACAACGGGTATCATCAACTGGATCGCCAGGCTAAAGGATTCTGTCCATACCGAAATTGACGGCAAGACCTTCAAGCCGCGCTACTCATTTATGAACAGGAGCGAAGGAAAGTATCAACGGAAACAGAAAGACCAGTTTGATTTTGAAAAAGACACGGTGTATATCAGTGTATTCGAAACGAAAGCTGAAAAGCACGAGCGGACCATCTCCGAATCCTATCATTTAAGAGATTCCACTTTCGATATGCTAAGCAGCTATATGTATCTCCGATCTCAGCCCTGGGAGGTATTCAATCAGGGGGACTCTGTGATGCTGAACATGTTTTATGAGGATGAATACTATCCATTTGGTGTTGAATATGTCGGTTTGGAGGACATTGATACAGAATTTGGAACAAAAACCTGCCACAAGGCTTACATATTGTTTCCGATCAGCGGAACATTTCCAGAGAAGTATATGGTCAAGGTGTGGGTTTCAGCTGATGAGCGGAAATTACCCTTGCGGGTAGAAGCAAAAATGAAGTTTGGCAAAGCGATCTGCGAGCTGATAGAGATTTTATAGATTGGAAACTTCGCCTCTTGCAATCATTTCATAGCCCCCGGTAAGCTTCACCCGATTAATGTCTAACTGGCACTCAAAATATCCACCTCTTTTGCTGAGTTGTATAGCTGTCATTGAATTTTTGTTCAGTTTTTCTGCCCAATATGGAGTAAGAAAGGCATGGGACGAACCAGTTGCGTGATCTTCCAGTTGTCCCACATGTGGCACAAGCGTTCTGCTCACAAAATCCGTTTTGTCTCCCGGGGCTGTTACAGCATATCCAAAAATCTCACTCTGTCTCAGCATATTAAAATCCGGGTTCATTGAACGAAGCACCGATTCGTTTTCTGTTAGGATCAGGTGTTTGTTGTCAGTTTCGTACATTTCAGTGATGGGAATGCCTAAACCCTTTACGATTGCTTCAGGTGGATTGATCTGCCTGATTCGTTGAATAGCATCCAGCTTTATCGTGATGGTAGAATTCTCCAGAGATCCTTCAATTTTTCCTTTTTCGTATTGCATAGCCAGGGACTGTTTCATCACACCTTCATCTTTCAGGAAAGAAAAACTGGCAAACGCTCCATGGCCGCAAAGACCAATTTCTTCATCCGGGGCAAACCACCGGACGTTCCACTCCTTGTTTTCCTGCCAGATGAAGGACGTAGCCGGTTGGTTAAAATCAGCTGCCAGTGATTGCATTTTGCTGGCTATAATGGGCTTTTCTAATTGTACAACCGCGGCAGTATTGCCTTTAAGACCCTGAGCTTTGGCGGAGAACACCTGGTAGATAGCAAACTTTGTCATTGCTCAAAGAAACAAATGCTTTACTTCAATAATTCAGTTTTCAAAAAAATAAAAAAGCCCGAAATTTCCGGGCTTCAAGGTTGGTGACTACAAATATTTGATCTTTCCCGATCCTGAAAAATGAAAATCAAGTTTTGGCTTACCCGATTTCACGTACACGTTGCCTGAACCCGAGCTGCTTCCACTCAGCACATCAGAGACACTTACATACACATTGCCGGATCCGCTTTTCCTAATTTCACAGCTACGGCTTTTCATATCTTCCATTTGTATATTACCTGATCCACTCAATCGGATAGATTGTGATTCAATTTCTCCACCCCCAATCTCAATACCTCCTGATCCAGAATTGTTGATTTCCAATTCCTCAGCATAAAGGTTCTGAATCTCAATATCCCCCGATCCACTGTTGGTGATCTCAGTTTCATCTCCGGCATTTACTGAAGCCATCAGCCTAATGGTGCTTGATCCACTGTTGGTAATACGTAAGTCATCAGCTGCTTTCAGGTCTTTTTCAGCATAGAAGTTTCCAGATCCGCTCGATTTGATGCTAATATCTTCGCTGTCTAATGGGGATTCAAGCCTGATAGTGCCAGAGCCCGATCCATGGATTTCTCCAAGTTCTCTGTAGGTCACATAGATTTTTACATTTCTGAAATTATTGCTCAATGACCAGGTTCGTTCTTCCATTTTGATGGTAAGCTTGTCATTATCCACCTCAGTCTGGATCTTTTCGATTGGGCCTGAATCTGCTTCGATGGTCACACTCTCCGAATTGCCCTTTTTGATGTAAACATCCCAGCTTCCGGCAGAGTGAATGGCATTGAAGAAGTCGACCCGACGCACATCTTTCGATTGGCTACAGGCTACTGAAATGCCAATGACAAAGATGATTGAGAAGTTGATGAGTTTTTTCATAGTCTTAATGGTTTTGAGTTCTTCCGTTAGGTTCATTTATTAGATGTTTATTAAGTCGAAAAGGTTGCATTGTAGAGAATCAAAAAACAAGCCATCTTGAGTAAGGGGTTGACCCTGAGGTAATTGGGGAAATCTCTAGCTTCAAAAGTGTTCAGTTTAGAACAATTTTTGTATAATTTTAGTACAGATTAAATGTTAATTATTTAAGATACAATGGGGTTTTCTTGATAATTAGCTTTATTTGTGACCCAGCCCCGCTACGAGTTCCTTAATGATTCAAGATTATGTATTATAGTATGCTTAGACCAGCTATACTAACATGCTTACTCGTAATGTCACAGCTATGCTTTGGTCAGACATGGACAAAGCAGACCGGAACAGGTGCGGAAATTGGTAATGCCAAGGATGGGGGTGCCGTTTGGGGAGATTATGATAATGATGGAGACCTGGATTTGCTAGTAAATACCAATTGGGATAATACCAGTGGCAGAACCAGGCTTTTTAGAAGTAATGGGGCGGCCAATCCAAGTTTTACTGATGTTACAAATGCTGATGCAAGGGGCTTACGGTCCAGTGTTGCTGAAAGATCAATCATTTGGGGGGATCTCAATAATGATGGCTATCTGGACATTGTACGGAATGCACATAGCAATATTGAAATTTACATCAACAGGGGTTCACCAAATTTCAATTTTGGAGTTGGTGGTCCAATGAATCCAAACTTGATTATTACCCAACTCAAAAGAGATGGCTGTTCCGAGGGTGATGGTTTAAATTCTGAGGGTCTGGGTTTGATTGATTATAACAATGATGGGTGGCTTGATATTATTATCGAGAATGGAGAATGTGGTATAGATATACTTGAAAATAGAAAACAAAATGCTGCTGCCACCATCAATACCACTTTTGGTGATGGTAATATGAGTACGGAGGCAGAAGCCACGTCACATAATTATTTTAGACATGTTTCTGTCACTGGTAATACGCTTGGACTTCCACTGACTTCCAACAACGGAGATTACCTCGCTACCGGTGATTACAATGCGGATGGATATGTCGATTTTATTGTCAGAAAGCCAACTGGTACTTATGATTTATGGGAGAATGATGGAGATGGAACGTTTACAGCCAACACCACATTTTCTGATAATGGCTCTACGAATGCACAAAATGGTAATAAAGGTGGGGTGATATTCTGTGATTTTGATATGGATGGTGACCTGGATATTTACTGGACTGATGCTGGTACCAACCAGATATGGTTACAGCATCCAACTGGTACCTTTACGGCAACGGGAAAACCAACTATCACTGGGGGATCTGACATTGATGGATGTGCCTGTGCGGATGTGGATGGTGATGGAGATCTGGATCTGTTTTTGGGAAATGATGGCACTAATAGTTTCCTGTTTAAGAATAACACGGCAACACCCAATAGTGTGGCTGCCCTTAGCTTCACCCAGGAGAATATCAACGTAAATGCCGATGCGGAAGGCGTGAATCTTGTAGACTACGACGATGATGGTGATTACGACATCTATGTGAACGTGAATGGGGGAGCCAACCAGATCTGGGAAAATGACCTGTGCGATGGTGGAGGATGTTCTTATATGAAAGTGTTTATTGAGGATTGTGTAGACGGAACCCCTTCAAACCGACCTGTAGTGGGTGCAACGGTAATTATCAAGGATACAGGTGGAAATATCGTCTCTTCTGCTCAAAGTGGGAGTAACTCCGCAGGACACGGAGCCCAAAATCCTCCAACAGCTGTTTTTCATCTACCGAATATGACGGATGATTATACCATAGACATCACCTTTCCTGAAAAGAATGGAACAGTCGAGATGTATTCCTATGAGTTTAGCGCGGCTGATATCGTAAACAATGAGCTCACTTTGACTGCTTTGAATGGAACGGATGGCTCTTCATGTGATTTTTCCCTACTCCCCGTCGAACTAATTTCATTTGTGGGCACAGCTACAAGAGAAGGTATTGTCCTTGATTGGGTGACCGCCAGTGAGCTCAATAATGAGCGGTTTGAAATTGAACATAGTTCCGGAGATGGTACTTTTTCAGTTGTTGGTGTAGTAGAAGGAAATGGGACGACGGATGAAGAGATCTCTTATTCATTTATCCATAGGGGTGCACTTGAGGGCGCGAATTATTATCGTCTAAGGCAATTTGATTTTGACGGAGTGAATGAAGTAAGCGAGACCATCGTAACTTTTTATGAGATTAAAGATGACCTGACGATCTTTCCAAATCCTGTCAGTGATATGCTCACTATTTATCTGGGACGCAGGTTTAGCGGGACAAGTATGAATATCGTGATTAGAGATATTACAGGAAAGATTGTCTGGAATAACTCTTTTAATGCCCCGGAGCAAAAAGTGGAATTGACCATTACACACCTGGAGACCGGACCCTATCTGCTTGAGGTGACAAACGGCACCTACTCACACATGGAGCACGTAATCTTTAGATAGCTTCTTACTTTTCTACCTCGAGGCTTTCAAGCCATCTGGCATGGGCCAAAACCAATCTTACCTCTCCAAAGCTGTAGTCATCACCTAATTCATATTTGATGTCACCTCCCCGAAGCTGGCCTTTCTCCACATACTCCATCACTTTTTTGATCTTGGATTCCTCCACAAGCTTTGTGATTTCTAACTCACCAGTTTCGACATATTTCCCAAGGTGACTTTCTATTGTACCCCTGACCAATCCCCGTGATTTAGCGATTTCATCTATGCTTCTGCCGTCTTTATACATTTCAAAAGAGATCTTTGCAGAAGGTATCTTGTCTTTTCTGGGTGTGCGTTTCCCTTTGTTTTCAGTGGCAGTTTTAGGCAGGTCCGTTTCCAGAAGTTGTTTCCTGGTGAGTTCTTTGTTTTGAGCTGCTTCTGTGATAAACATGGAGAACTTGACCATTTGATTGATCTGATACTCAAACATGGCCTGGATCACCTCCAGCTCGTCCTTGTAGTTCTTGGTCTTTTTTTCCTTTCCTATGGTCTTTTTGTGGTCCTTTATCCTGTTATTAAGCTCAGTTAGTTTGGGTTGAAAATATCCTCTTGCTTTATCAACACGATCTTCAAGAGAGCTTAAATAGTCTTCCTGCTGCAGAATGTTGGCTACCTGCCGGATAAAGTTGACTCCAACAGTAACCAAAGGTGGAAATTCACTGGTTAGCTCGGTGGTCCATGTGAGGTATTGTTGCTTGATAGATCGTTTTTCGTCCTTGTTAAAACTCCTTTCATGAGATATTAGCTCATGGTGTATCCTATCAAAACCAAAAACCTTTGAAGCAAATTGATAGATGAAATTTTTCCGGTCATTGGTCAGGCTACTCACTAATTCTTCCTGACTTGGAAAAGAAGCCACAAAATCTCTTAGACTACTATCAATGGTTGGGATAGAATCACCAATGTGGGAGGAAAGAACCAGGCCATTGAGTGAGGTGAGTCTCGAGAGGGCCACATACAACTGGCCAGGAGCAAATGTATCAGAAAGATCAAGAATGGCCTTTTCAAAAGTGAGACCCTGACTTTTATGGATGGTCACCGCCCAGGCTAGTTTCAACGGATAATGTTCAAAACTGCCCAAAGTCTTTTCAATGATTTCATCCCTGATCTTGCTCAATGCATATCTTTTGTTCTCCCACAGGTATTTCTCCACAGTCACTTCACTACCATCTTCAAACTCCACCTCGATATCATCAGAAGTTAATGCCGATACTTTTCCAATCTTCCCATTATAAAACCTGCCCTGGCCGGAAGGATCGTTTTTGATGAACATCACCTGTGCACCTTCTTTAAGCTTTAAGTCATATTCAACCGGGTACATGTTTTCCGGAAATTCTCCTTCGATGTTAGCAGAGAATGTGATCAGCTTTCCATCCAGTTGATCCAGGCGTTTTTGATTGATCCGGTCTGCTTTGTGGTTGTGAGTGGTCAGGTGAATGTAGCCATCTGCCAGGCTTTCGTGGTCTTTTCTGTAATGACCATTTAACAATTGAATATCATCGCCCGTCTGCTGATTGTTTCTCAAGCGATTAAGCAGGTCAATGAAGTTTTGATCAGACTGGCGATAAATCTTTTGCAGCTCCACGCGAATAGGAGGGACCTCTCTCAGCGCCTGAGCCTGGAAAAAGTAGGCATTATCGTAATACGGGCTCAACAACGACTTTTCATAGTCTTTTATGACCGGTGGTAATTGCAAAAGATCCCCAATAAACAGTACCTGAACACCCCCAAACGACTCCGACCTGTTTTTTCTGAGCAATTTTAAGGTATGGTCTATGCAATCCAGCAGATCAGCACGCAACATACTCACTTCATCGATGATGAGTAGCTCCAGCTCCTGGATGAGCTGTCTTTTGGTTGCACTGAATTTACGGTCTTTCAATAAAGTCCCCGGCGTTGTGATTTGTGAGGAGGCTTCTTCCAACCGGATATTTTCCGGAATGAAAGTGCCAAATGGGAGTTGAAACAATGAGTGCAGCGTGACGCCGCCAGCATTAATGGCTGCTACACCGGTTGGTGCTGCTACCACAGCTTTTTTAAATGTATGTGTTACAATGTATTTTAGAAAAGTGGTCTTACCGGTACCTGCTTTACCCGTCAGGAAGATGTGTCTTCCCGTGGTATTGACATATTTGACTGCCAATTGTGCAAGTTCATGAAGGTCGGTCATACCGGTAAGTTAATGAGGATATCCAAAAAATATAAAACTAATTGAATTTAATAGTACTACCCCATCAATAGTGGGTATCATTAATGAAAGTTTTAATAAACAACCAAGTCAACCCAAAAACCTAAGAAAGTATATGAGTGTTCGAACAAAAATATTTCTGCTGGCAGTTTTTATATCTTCCAGTTTTGCATATGGCCAGAAATCCCCGCTTAAGAAAATTAAGGATGTCATTATCTATGAGGATACGGCCTTTTACTCTGCCTTTCCATCAATCGTTCGAACTGAAAATGATTTTCTGATTTCCTTTAGACGAGCTCCCAACAGGATGATTTTTGGAGAGAAAGGCAATAACCACGTGGATCCGAATAGCTACATGGTGATGATGCGTTCGAAGGATGGTGTGAAATGGGAGGGAGAGCCTTCTTTACTGTATGCCCATCCTTTTGGGGGATCCCAGGACCCGTGTATGGTGCGATTGAGTGATGGAAGTATCGTTTGTACGAGTTATGGTTGGGCATTTGTTCGCCCTGATGGGATGCCAAATCTCAAAAAACCTTACTCCGAAAATAAGGATGGTGTTGTATTTCTGGGAGGGTATGTGCTCAAGTCTCAGGATGAAGGAAAGAGCTGGCAGGGACCTTATTATCCACCTAGTCTCCCTGTAGAGAATCGGTTTGATGCGTTGGGGAGGCCTTTGCCTGCCTATAACAGGGGAGCGATGTGTGAAGGTAACGATGGTAGGCTGTTTTGGGTGGTGGCTGCAAGTATGGAGGGTGCTAAAACAACTTCTACACATTTACTTATCTCTGAAGATAAAGGGTTGACCTGGGAGTACTCTTGCCCGGTAGCTGTGGATGATCAGGTGACGTTTAATGAGACTTCTATCTATGAGACGCCCAAAGGAGACCTGGTAGCATTCCTGAGAACAGGTGGTTTTGAGGATCAGGCTTGTATTGCCCGGTCAACAGATGGGGGTAAAAGTTTTCAGCCATGGGAGAAAATGGGATTTCAGGGACATCCTTTTCATGCTCTGAAACTGGAAGATGGCCGGGTACTTTTGACTTATGGATATCGACATGAACCGTATGGTATTCGGGCGAAGATCCTGAATCCGGAATGTACGGATTTCAGTACTGCACCTGAATTTATTGTGAGAGAAGATGGGGGATCCACAGATTTAGGATATCCATGGGCAGTGCAGCTGGATGATAATCGCGCCCTTGTGGTCTATTATTTCAATAAAGAAAAGGGGACCCGACACATTGCCGGGTCTGTCCTTAAGATCTCGAAATAGTTAGAATTCTATTTTGATAATCGTGTCGATGTGATCTTTTTTATGTTCGGGCACTTCTATCATAAGGCCGTAGTCGGTGTTTTGATACTTTACCTTTTCTCCACCATCAAAGAAGGTCATCTTCTTTGGCTTGATCTTATAGTTAGGGATGAATAAGACATCTTCTTCTAGCTTGAGAACGTGAAAGTAGACTGTCTTACCATCAGGAGTCGCTGTGGTGGCCCACCATTCGCTCGGACCGATTGGGCCTCTACGCGTTCCATAAATGGTTTCACCATATTTCTCCAGCCATTTACCCATTTGCATTAAGGTATCGATGTTCTCGGTTTGGATCTTGCCATTTGGCATTGGACCGGTATTCAGTAGGAAATTAGCGCCAAATCCGGCGGCTTTTACCATCGTTTGAACCAGTCTCTGCACAGACTTAAATCTTTTATCTACAAGATTATAGCCCCATGATCCGTTCATGGTTTCACACATTTCAAGAGGCAGGTCGGAGATACTTGTGGTCTGGTTGAAACCCATGGTATTTTCTCCCGGAAGGTCGCGCTCAAACATCTGGAAATCCTCGCCAGGGAAAGGAGATTTGTGGTGGTTGCTACCGATCAAGGCATTTGGTTGTAATTCATGGATCAGTGAATAGGTTTTGTCCAGTTGCCAGTCTTCATCCCACTTGTCCCACATGCCATCAAACCAGATACCTCCGATCTCACCATAATTGGTCAGGAGTTCTGTTAGCTGGGCATTCATAAATTCAATATAGGCATCCCAGTCGCCGGAATCCGGTCGTCCTGTGTAATCGTTTCCGGTCCTGCCTCGCGGATAATAGTCGGGATGGTGCCAGTCGAGCTGTGAGTAGTAGAAGAATAATTTGATCCCATGTTTGTCACAGGCGTCCTTCAATTGTTTCAGCACATCTTTACCATAAGGTGTGCCATCTACAATGTTGTAATCACTCACTTCAGAATCATACATAGCAAATCCATCGTGGTGCTTGCTGGTGATGGTAATGTATTTCATCCCGGCAGCTTTCACCATCCGGACCCATTCCTCGGGATCAAACTGGGTAGGGTTGAAGAAGGTGGGTAGTTTTTCATATGCATTGATGGGGATTTTCTTTTGTTCCATCACCCATTCGGCAATGCCGGTTTGACCGGCACCAGCCATTTGGCTATAAACTCCCCAGTGAATGAAAAGTCCAAATTTGGCATCCCGGAACCATTCCCTGTTCTGGAGATTCCCTTCTGTTGGTTTATATCCTTCCTGTGCCTGAAGGCCAACAGATAGCATGATGAGTAGTAAAGTATAGATAAATCGTTTCATTTGACTAAGGTATTAATTGCGATCTACTCAGGTGAATTTTATCCTGCGAAAAGGGTTGTTCTCCAGTCCGGATGACGTTTCATATAAGCCCTGACATNGGGGCAATAGGCAATGACCTTAAGACCATTTTCGAGGGCATATTTGAGTGCATGCTCGGTAAGTGCCCTGGCAATTCCGTAGTTACCGATGGGTTTGGGTACACCTGTATGCATAAGATAGATCTCATCATCTTTAAGTCGGTAGGTGAGCTCTGCGAGGTGATCATCTTTCAGGACTTCGAACCGCATGTTTTGCGTGTTGTGGATTATCTCGATATCTGACATTTTCAGTTCTCGTTAATGCCAAAACCACCTAGTATCTCCNGCGTCTGTCCACCGGAAGGAGTGCCCTCAATCAATGGGATAGCCCTGGAAATAAGTGATCTTACCTCCGGAAGAGAAAGAGACGCATCATGGGCTTCTTTGGAATCCCAAATTTCTGTCACCCAAACGGTATCAGGTTCAGTTGGATCTTTTGAGATCGTATAAAGCTTGCAACCTTTGGCTTTTGAAACGATTTGAGATGCTTCTATAAGAATCTCAGCCAGTTCATCCGCTTTTCCTTTTTTCGTGTTGAATTTTCCGTGGAGACCGTATTTGTTCATGCTTTAAAAATACGGATTGTTTAGATGAAAAGAATGAATACCGATTTTGGTGTCACTAGTTTAGACCGGCTTCAACCTGAGCTTGGCTTCAATCAGGGACAAATGTTTTACAAGTCCCATCGGATCTTCCAGATTGATATCTTCTGGTTTGAATTGTATTTCGTTACGGTACTTGTTGGATGTCACCTTGTATTCTTTCTTTAGCAAATCCTTGTATTTCTTAATTATCTCATGGCTTCCGGCCTCCAACATTTCGGGAGTGATCACGATGGTTTGCTTTTTATGATCTTCCAAATCGATGAGAATGTCAATGGTATAATGAAACTCATTGTGATCTGCGGTCAGGTAAAAACTAAGGTCTTCCGATAAACTTCCTTGCCCTTTCGGGATAAGTTTTGCGTTAAGATGTTTGAACGCTGGCTTATTAATGAGTTTCAATTTAATACTCTGGCGATCATAATTGATGACAACAGCCGAAAGGCACAGGGCGGTAGAGAATCCTGCTGAATACAGGACGGATATTGGGATCCTGTTTACAATGTTCTGCCAGAGGTCGCCGTCACCAAACATTACCGGGAGAAAAGTAAATGGCAGACAAATAACAAAAGACAATACCCATCCCTTGAGCAATGTTTTCCTCTCCAGTAGTAAGAGTTGCAGCATACCGCTAAGATAAGAAACCTGTGCCTATGCCTAAACTGTGAGAATTGATTTACTTCTTAAGCCTTCTCGGCACAGGCAAACATCCACTGCACACCAAATTTGTCTGTGCATGACCCGAAGTAGTCTCCCCAGAACATGTCTTGTAGCTCCATGGTCACTTCACCTCCAGCTGACAATGCATCAAAGAGTCGTTTGGTCTCTTTTCGGGTATCCGGTTGCAGGTTGATGTACACATTATTGCCTTTGTTGAGTTTAAATCCCATTGACTCAGGAGCATCGGTGCCCATCAGCATGTGACCACCGGTAATTTCCAGGGCAACATGCATCACGAGGTTTTTATCTTCATCAGTCAATGGAGGAAATCCTTCCTGTGGGGGTGCTTCGCCCATCCTTGAGATCCCGTCGCCGACGAACTCTCCACCGAATATAGTTTTATAAAAATTGAACGCTTGTTCAGTTTCTCTGACAAAGTTTAGATAGGTGCTAGTGCTTGCCATTGTTTTATGATTTTGAGTTAATAATTGATTTAAGAGTTAAAAGCTGCTTCCAGGTCTGATACAATCAGTTTCTGCATCGTGAGAAGCTTGTCCATCATTTTCTTCTTTTGAGTTTCTGAGCCTTGCGACATCATGTACACGAACTGCTGAGGAACCACCTGCCATGATAACCCGAACTTGTCATTCAACCAACCGCACATGCTTTCCTTTCCTCCATCGGAGGTAAGTGTATTCCAATAAAAGTCAACCTCTTTCTGATCTATGCAATTTATCACAAAAGAAACGGCCTCGGTAAACTTAAATTTAGGCCCGCCATTCAGTGCAGAAAAGGACTGACCACACAACTTAAACTCAGTGATCAGTGGTGAATGACTGATGATCCCTGAGTCAGGGAATATGCTGCAGTAGTAGGTGGCTGCTTCTTTCGCCTGATTGTCAAACCAGAGAAAAGGAACTATTTTCTGTAAAGTTGCCATGATGATTTGATTAATAATATTGAATATTGTTAAGCAGTATTTGATGTTTGATTTTGCCCATGCATGCTTTCAGGTAATGACCTCCCGATTCTAGGATATGTCCTTCCGCATGTGGTATGATATCCAGGTATTCATCGAGGTGATTTATGGGAACAACCTCGTCATCATGACAATGAAAGAACGTGATTTTGTCGAATTGTNNCAGTTGTCCCACATTGNCTTTNNGAAGATGANNTTCCNGNNTGTNCCATCCATTGCATNGCCCCAAAANGGNGCNGCCAANAGCAATACNGANGCTATTTCAGTTTCAATAGTGCACTCTGATAAATACTTTAGGATGACAGATGCCCCAAAGGAATGCCCCACGAGCGTAACAGGATCATCAGACTTATGAATCAAAGCATCCAATACTTCCATCCAGGTCTGACAATCAGGGTTGTCAGGAGTCGGCATGTCAGGAGCTAGCATGGAAAAGTAATCTTTCAGTGCATATTTGATTTCTTCTTTCAGGAAGCAACTAGCTGTTCCTGGTTCCTGAGCTCCGGCTCCATGAATGTATATTATTTTACGATTTCTCATCTTTTGGGCTCATAGGTGAGTAGCAAGCTTCCGCTTTTGAAGATTTTCGAATCCATTAGCGTCAGGTTCAAGGTTTTTTTGATTTTATCAAAGATGGAAGTTCCTGAACCGATTACTACCGGATCAATCATGATGCTGTATTCATCGATCAGGTCGGCATCAGCCAATTGGGTGAGGATAGTTCCACTTCCCAATAGGGTGATGTTTTTGGACTTTTTGATGACCCGGATCTCCTGCAGCCAGTTCTTTGAAAGTACACGTGTGTTGGACCATTCTGCTGAGCTAAGACTCCTGGAAACCACCAGTTTCTCAGCATCATTCATTCCCCTGGCAACTGCGGGCATCGTTTCTTGAGCCATAGGAGTGGGCCAGAAACTGTACATCATTTCATAAGTCATCCTTCCAAAAAGTAGCACATTACCATGGCTGAGGCTATCTTCAGAATACCTGGTTTCTTCCTCTCCATGTACATGCCAACCAATATCATTTGTGTGGTCTTTGTAGAATCCGTTAAGCGTGCAGAAGGTAAACGAGTTGATTCGGCCCATGATGATCCTGTAATTTTTAAGCAAGTTAGGAAATGAACCAAAGTCTTGTGATGTGCAAATACGACATTATGATGGGTTGATTGCGACATTCTTTTTATGGATCTTTACTTCAAAAAGTAAGACCATGCAGCATGTTTCGATTTTGGTTCCGAGAGGCCAGTATAGTATCGTAAATATTGGTGGAGCATTTCAGATCCTAAACTGGGCCAGCGATATGTTTTTCAATCAGTCCAGGCAGCCTTTATTTCAAGTGGAGTTGGTCGGAATAGGTACTCCTTCGCCAGATGCGGATGGATTTTATACCATTACACCTCAAAAGACTCTGGATCAGATCAAAAGGACCGACCTGATCATTGTGCCTGCAGTACACGGAAACCTTGAACAGGTAATGAAAGAGAATAGACCTTTGATGGAATGGGTGGTTAGTCAGCATCGGCAAGGCGCTGAAGTAGCTTCCATGTGTATCGGGGCCTTTTTACTGGCCTCAGTAGGCTTGCTGGATGGAAAGAAATGCTCTACCCACTGGGGTCACGCAGGAGAGTTGGCCGAATCATTCCCAAATGTTCAGGTGGTAGCTGAGAATATTGTAATCGAGAGTGGTGGAATTTATACCTGTGGGGGAGCTTATGCCTTTACTAACTTATTGGTATACCTCATTGAGAAGTACGGTGGGAGGGAGCTCGCCGTGATTACAGCTAAATCATACATGATCGATATCGATAGGGGCAGTCAGTCTCCCTTTACCATTTTTGTTGGCCAGAAAAGCCATCAGGATGAGACGGTCCTTAAAATCCAGCAGGAGATCGAGTGTAATTTCTCTACTGCCGTAACGATAGAAACTCTTGCTGCTCAGCATGCAATCACAAGACGAACATTGGAAAGACGTTTCAAAAAGGCTACAGGAAATTCCATTCTGGAGTATCTGCAGCGAGTACGGATAGAAGCAGCTAAGCGAAAACTGGAATCGGGAAGCTTTCAGGTAAATGAAACAATGTACAGTGTGGGCTATAGTGATCCGAAATCCTTCCGGGAGATTTTCAAAAAGTTTGTGGGTCTTACACCTGTCGAATACAGTCAGAAATATACCAAAAGGGTAGCCTGAGACTAGGCTACCTTTTCTGCATATATCTTAAAATTGTCCAGAATTGCCTGCCAGCCCTGACGTTGCCTTTCCAGATCATTTTGGTTTTCCGGCTCGAAAGTTTCTGTGACGATTACGGTGCCATTTGATTCTTCAAATTTCACGGATACTTCCCGTCCATCTTCAATTGTATATTTAAGGAGACGGTAGGGATAGATTTCTGAATAGGTCCCGGAGAAATCAAAGCCCATACTACCATCTTTGGCTTCCATTCTCCAGGAAAATTTTCCTCCTGGTTTCAGGTCGTTCGTAGCGTTGGGGCATGCCCAGTCCGGAGAAGCAAAGTTCCATTGGGTAATGTGTTTTGGAAGGGTGAAACATTCCCAGACCTTTTGCATAGGTTTTTTTACTTCGGTTGTGATAGTGATTGCTTTCATCGTTAGCTTAATTTAGTTAACAGTTGATCAAGATTTTCAAGCCCCATACTAAACCCTTCTTTGAATCCCATTTCAATGATTTTTTCCATGACCTCCACACTTTGGAAAGAAATCTCAACATTCACATGGGTAATACCTTCCATATCAGTGAATCTATTTTCCCAATGCATGCCTGGGAATTCATCGCTGGCTTTTCCATTTTCATCACAAAAAGCATCCTTACCCGAAAATGAACTCTTGATTTCGATAGTTTCATAGTCAAAACGGCACCATTGCTTATCACCTTCGGGACCGAGCATGTGATAAAGCCATCTTCCTCCTTCTTTAAATTCCAGGGTTTTTGTTACTGCTTTATACGGTTTAGGAGCCCACCACTTGTCCAGCAATTCTGCCTCTGTCCAGGCTCTCCAAACAAGGTTCAGGGGCGCATTAAAATCCCTGTTTACATAGATTTTCTTATTGGCCTCGTCTTTGACGATCTCGGTTTCAAATTGTGTGATCATTTTTTTATTGGTTTTTATTTTTCATTTCAGTTAATAACTCGTCTAATTGCTCATATCTTGATTCCCACATTTTCCTGAAGGGTTCCAGCCAGTCATTGACTTCCTCGAGCTTTTTAGGCTGCAACTCACAATACCGCTCGCGACCTTGCTGATTGATCATAATCAACCCACATTCTTCCAGAAGCTTGATGTGCTGAGAGATGGCTGGTCGACTCATCTCAAAATTTTCCGCAATGCTGTTAAGGTTGAGCTTTTTGTGAGTGATCATACTTAGAATGTCTCTTCTTGTGGGATCGGCTATGGCCTGAAATACATCTCGTCTCATGAATATGTAAGTATTTGCTTACAAATAAATACGTAAGTAATTACTTACGCAAATTTTTCATTCAATATTTTCTATTTGATCCATGATTTCCAGTCACGGCTGGAGGTATTGATCATTTTATCAATGATCTCAAAGGGCACATGATGTTTGGCCTGTATGGTAGTTCGGTTTTGCTTCAGCCATTGATAGAATTCCTGGTTGATCTGTGTAGACCACTCCGATTGATATACTTGCTGGCTGGTATACTTCCCTTTGGCGATCTGTTCTTGCCTAAAGGCGTCCTCAAGTCGCACAACTTCACTGCCCAGGAGTACTTTTTCCATTAGGTGAGGAGGGATGAAGATCACCCCGGCCTGGGATGCCAGGACCACATCTCCGGGCAGGCAAATAGCTTCTCCAACTCTCGTGATATCATTGATGCTAATCAGCATTCTTTCAGCGCTATGTGAGGGATGCCAGGCTTTGGTCCAGACGTTGATTCCATCGATATTTTTCACACCCAGCATGTCGCGACCATGCCCGTTGATGATGGCTCCAGTTCCGGAATTTGTATAGATAGCCTGAGCCAGATTGTCACCAAGGAAAGCGCCTTCTCTTAATTTGCCGTAGTGATCAGCGACTATGACATCACGCTGGGAAAGCATACTCATGGGCCATTGGTTGGTACCTCCCTGATAGCCGGCTTCATTGCCCAATGCTATCATCCGATCATCTAATCCTGGTCGTTTGGGAAGAAATGTAGTGGTAAATGCCCGGCCCACCATGACCCTGGTAGGATCAAGAATCTCCCATTCTGTTTCCAGTTGGTTGTTATAACCGTTCTCTTTCAGGGTCTTCCAGGCTTCTTCCACACTCACATGACTCACCCGATCAAGCCATTCATCTGGTACCATTGGCCTGCCATAGCTATCCCGATCTCCTTTCCATTCTTCAGTGAGAAAAATCACTTTTTCTTTTGGTATCAGGTGCGGCTGACCAAGCAGCAATAGGGGAGTAATGGCCAACAGGCCTAATACAAGTGGTTTGTAAAGACTCATCATTCTTAGGGTTAATTGAGGTATAGCCTATCAATTTAAGCTTTTCCCCATTAAGCCAGGGCCGTTGAGTCAAACAAAATTTTCACTTTTTATGTTTTAATGGCTAAAAGACTGAACGTAAACCTCGTTACCTTCCACATCATAGTGTGTGAATACAATTTGAGGCACGTCATCTTGTCTGTATATTTTCACACCTAAAAAACCTCCATTGACGCGCAAAAACTGATGTTGGGGCCGTTTATCCTCCGGGTCCCAGCCCTGTGCATGCGCATTGCTGATGGGTCCCGATCCAAATTCATGGACCCCGGTGCCCGGATCTATAGAGTGGTATTGCCAATGACGATCGCCATTGATCACATACAGGTTTTTGGTTTCGGAGATCAAAGTCCTGATCCAATCTCCTTCGGTTTGAAAGACCTGATTGGCGTGATTGTCTGATTTCTTGTCCCTGTCGGGGCCCACAACTGGTGTAGCCGAAAACAGGATCTTGAAAGAAGCATCAGAGTTTTGCAGGGTGCTGGTCAGCCACTCTTTCTGTTTACTCCCAAGGATGGTTTTATCCGGACCATCTTCTTCTTTGTTATTGGATCTGAATTCCCGCCCTTCCAGTAACCAGATCTGCAGGTCCTTACCCCAGCGAAACGTCCGGTAAGGTTCTTTTTTCAAAGGGACATTTTCTCTCCAGATTTTCAGACCATCAGCATAAGACAGGTTTCCATATAATGCCTCTTTGTCACTGATGTCATCTTTAAGCAGGTCATGATCGTCTTTGATCATGTACATGGGGGTATTCTGGTGGAAATCAACCAGCGAAAGCCAGCTATCCATGGCATGCCACTTGTGCCTGGCAGACACAATGTCTTTTGACAGCGGACCCGGCTTGTCGTAGTAGACATAGTCGCCCGTCTGTACAAAAAAGTCCAGATTCATGCTGTTCATCACGTCATACGATTTGAATCCCCTCAGACTGTCGTCAAAGCTCCAGAAATACTGGCATGTGGTGGAAGTAAAGCTTATTGGTACAACCTGATCCGCCGGATTAGCTGTCTTGAATGAACCTTCGTATTGAGTTCCTGAGGTCCTGGATTCTAGTGTCACTGTGTAGGTGGTTGCGGGTTTCAGTGATTCGAAAGAATGGTTTACTGTAAAATCATTGTCCGCCAATGCCGGTAGCCAGGGTGACTCAAATTTATCGTCATCAGATCTTAGGGTGATCCGGACTTCACCTTCTTTACCTGCCACAGCTCCATCCATTTGGCTCACAGGCATCTCCTCATCAAAATCAATGGGGTGACGAAATACTTTTTCCCTTCGTTGGTGCCTGATAGGATTGGGTGTTTCCTGTGCATACAATCGTGTCCAGATAAGCGCTGAAGTCTCAGAAACTTCCAGGGCCTTGAATCCCGATGTGAAGTAATCTTTTTCTTTTTCCTGACAGGCAGATAAGCATACTACTAATAAAATGAATAACAGGTAAGTAATGAAATGCTTTGGGTTCATGAAATCAATTGGTTTTGGCTTAAAGATATAATGCTGGTCAAACAATTTTGAGGCCGACCTGGAGTTTCCACTGATTCAGTCAGTTTTTTTGAGTCAGGCTGTATAATTTAGTCAGTCAAACCTAATTTCATTATAACCCATTTATCTAAAAACAACGAAAATGAACAACAGCAGAAGAAACTTTATTAAAACAAGTTCAATTGTGGGAACTACAGCCATGGCTGGTGGCTTTGCTATGCCTCTTTCGGCAAAAGGGAAGAATAGCTTCAAGATGAAATATGCTCCACACTTTGGCATGTTTAAGAATTCCGCAGGTGAGGATCTGATTGATCAGCTGAAGTTCATGACTGACCAGGGGTTCAACGCGCTGGAAGATAATGGGATGATGAAAAGAGACATCAAGACCCAGGAAGCCATAGCCAGCCAAATGGCCAAGACCAACATGGAGATGGGAGTCTTTGTAGTAGATAAGGGAGGCAACCTGGCCAATACACTGGCTGCAGGAACTAAAGAAAATGTGGACATCTTCCTGGATGGATGTAAAAGAGCTGTGGACGTGGCCAAAAGGGTCAATGCCAAGTGGATGACAGTAGTGCCTGGTGCATTTGAAAGGAAATTGCCCATTGGCATTCAGACTGCTAATGTGGTGGAAGCACTGAGAAGAGGCGCTGAGATTTTCGAACCGCATGGCCTGGTGATGGTACTTGAGCCATTGAGTGATTCTCCTGATCTGTTTTTGCAAACTTCAGATCAAACCTATGAGATCTGTAAGGCTGTGAACAGTCCTTCATGCAAGATCTTGTTTGATATCTATCACATGCAAAAAACGGAAGGTCATATCATCAGAAATATCGACCTGACCTGGGAAGAGATTGCGTACTTCCAGATTGGTGATAACCCGGGAAGAAAAGAGCCAACAACAGGAGAGATCAATTACAAGAATGTATTCAAGCATATTTATGATAAAGGATTTAAAGGGATCATGGGTATGGAGCACGGTAATAAATACCCTGGAAAAGAAGGGGAGCAGAAGCTTATTCAGGCCTATTTGGAAGCAGATAGTTTTGATGTGTAATTAGGTTNTTAGGTCATTAGGTTGATAGGTTATTAGGTTGATAGGCTATTAAGTTAATGTCCTCCTCAGCAATCCACCACGTGGATCTAAGATGCTTTGGAGATAAAAGTTAAAGAGATGAGAACTGGTCTTGTTTTTATATTTCTGATTATTTGGATAGCTATTCCGGCTTTAGGTCAGAAGGCTGAAGATGAGGCTATCAAAAAGCTCATTGCAGATTATTCACTGGCAAGAGAAACCCAGGATACGGTTTTGCTTGCCAGTATTCTCACTGCCGATATCGACCAATTGGTGTCGTCAGGCGAATGGAGGCGAGGGAAAGAAGGTGCATTTAAAGGCATGATGCGAAGCTCTTCCGGGAATCCGGGAAAGCGGGTGCTGACTGTAGAGCATATTCGGATGATCGAATCCAAAAGTGCTATTGTGGATGCCCGGTATGAAATCTACCAGGCAGACGGATCTATCAGAAAAATGTGGAGCACATTTATTGTGGTAAAAAACAAGAATAGGTGGCAGATTTCCGCTATCAGGAATATGCTTCCAGCCAAACCTTCCGACTAAAATGAACTTTTGATCAGGATAGTTGCAAAAACTGCAACTATCTGGCTTAAGCAGGCAAAATACAGTTTTACTTCAACGATTCCCGGTTCTAAATTTGATTCATTAATCATTAGAACCATGAAAAAATTACTCTTTTTTCTGTTGATTTTATGGCTGGTTCCTTTGCTTACATTCAGTCAGTCCAACTTAAGAATGTCAGCTGGTTTTGGGTACCCGTCAGGTATTCATTTAAGCTCTATCTATCATGAAAAGGCACTCCAGTTTGAGTTTGTTTTCGGTTTACCCGCAATTGCTCACGAAATGGATAGGGGCTACTACTGGGGGCTTAACATGGGGGTTAGATTTGGGAAGGAAACGAACAAGGCTGAGATAAGACCCTGGATCATTCGCTTTGGCCCTTCATTTTATGAGGTAGAGGATCAGTGGGAGATAGAGAGGAGGTCTATCCTAATTGCCACACTGGGTCGGGAGATCAATTTTAGCAGTCGATTGGGTTGTGAGTTGATGTTTGGTCCAACCATCACCATGAGCGAGAAAACTATTGTGAAGGAAGATAAGCCAACTTCATGGCTTGGCAATGTGTTGGAAGGAGAACTCCCCATTGCTGAGGGCAGGGTAATGATTTTCTATCGATTTTAACAACTTAGATATCAAGTTTTAAACATATGAGGCTAAGCTGCCCCATATGTCTTGTAAAAATAAAAATGCGATATCGATAAAAGGACGAGGGCAATTAACGGGACCAGGGCCGTGGACAATGAGTCACCGATGGATAGGTGAGCGATAAATGCCGAGATAAAAGTAATGGCAAATCCAGCAAATGTCCATTCCCTGATCCTACCCTGAATCATAGGTAACAACAACACCAAAGCACCTAACAGCTTCGCCGCACCCAATTCAACTCTGAAGAAATCGCGGAAACCCATAGTTGAAAATCCTTCTGCTACTTGAGGGTCGGTAAAATACGCAAATCCACTCATCAACATCATAGCCGCAATCAATCCAGTTGCGGTCCAGTAAATAATCTTATTTTTCATTTTTCAATCAATTTTTCTTTTGTGATATACGCAATATTAAAAGATGCAGCTATACATTTGTAAGTACTATACTAGAGTATAGTGCTATACTTTAGTATAGTTTTGTCTCAAGTCGTATTTTTGCAGTTGATGAAAAAGCACATTAAACATGATCCGCAAGCCTGTAGCAAGAAAATGCTCCCAATACAGGATGCACTGGAGATACTGAGTGGCAAATGGAAGCTACCCATCCTCGTTGCGCTGATGTTTGACGTAAAGCGATTTTCAGACCTTTCAAAAGAGATACCAAGGATCACAGATCGTATGTTATCAAAAGAGTTAAAAGACCTGGAGATGAACAAGCTGGTGAAGAGAACAGTCTATGATACTTTTCCGGTTACGGTAGAGTATACCATGACAGAATATGGCAGGTCGTTGAAGAAGGTGATTGAGGCTCTTGGAGAGTGGGGAGAGAAGCACAGGGAAAAGATTATGAGTGAATGAGTGCAGCTAAATCAATTAGTATAATAGGATGTGGATGGCTCGGGCTACCCCTTGGTCAGTATTTGGCCGATTCAGGATATCGTGTAAAGGGGAGTACCACCAGGAAAGAGAAGCTTCCTGAAATTGAACAGTCTGGTATTGAACCCTATCTACTTTCTTTTGAGCCTGACCTGGTGGGAAACCCGGGGGATTTTTCCTCTTCAGACATATTGATCATCAATCTGCCACCTCGAAACCAGGGTGATGACCCCAACTATCATCGAAAGCAACTACTGGCTATTCAGCAGCTAGCTGAAAAACAGATAGGAAAGCTGCTCTTTGTCAGCTCAACAGGGGTATATCCTAATACAAACAGCAAGGTAATGGAGTCGGATGCAGATCCGGGTCAATTGTCCCGAGGAGGAGTTTCCCTTCTTGAGATGGAAAACCTGTTCATGGAAAACCCCGACTTCCAAACCACGGTGATCAGGTTTGGAGGATTATATGGACCAGGGCGACATCCGGGCAGGTTTTTGGTAGGTAGGAATGGTCTATCGGGAGCTAATAACCCTGTCAACATGATCCATCTCGAAGACTGTATAGGCGTGATAAAATCAATCATCGAGCAGGACATTTGGGGAGAGATCTTCAATGCCTGTAGTCCCACAGAAGAAACGCGGAAATCATTCTATCATAAGGCGGCCAAAGATTTGGGAATTGATCCTCCGGAATTTAGTGATGAAACCGCACCATTTAAGAAAGTCAGCCCCGAGAAACTGATCAATGCAACAGGCTATCAATTTAAATATTAGCCTGGGAGAATCCTGAATCTGAAAAAGGCGTAACTTGGTTTACTAACCTTTACTTCCATGAAGCTTCCATCACTTCAGTACTTAATTCAGCAGGCTGCTGGTGCTTTTCTTAGGCATCCTATGGTCATCGTTTCAGCTGCTGTAGCAGTTTTCTTTGCCATTTTCCTTGTTGAGCACGAAGGTGATCTTGACAATGTGTTTCCTTATATAAACCTGCTTTTGTGTGGATACCTGGGAGTTCCGCTGTTCGTGGCTGTAGATATTTATGTGAAGGTGTCAAAGAGGCCGGCTTCCTTTAAGAGGAGACTTTATTCCTCTGTAATGATCATCCTCTTGATGGTGTATTACTATCTACCTGGGTCTGAAGAGACACTCAACGTAACCATCCCATATATCAGGTACACGATTCTGGCCATTGCTGCCCATTTGCTGGTTGCTTTTATTGCATTTCTATTACGTGGTACTCTTAATGGGTTTTGGAACTTCAATAAGGCACTTTTTCTAAGGTTTCTGTTGTCAGCGTTGTATTCAGCCACAGTATATCTGGGGTTGGTACTTGCCTTGTTCGCCCTCGATAACCTGTTTCAGGTCGATGTGGATGACGAGCGTTATGCTGAACTTTTTTTCATTGTGGCGGGTGTTTTCAATACCTGGTTTTTTGTTGCTGGACTTCCATCCGATTATGATAAGCTTGATGCGGATGATCAATATCCAAAAGGCCTTCGCACCTTTATCTTGTATGTGCTGATACCGCTCATTGGTCTCTATTTTTTGATCCTGTATAGCTATTCCGTCAAGATCATCGTAGGCTGGAACTGGCCTTCAGGCATCATAGTGTACATGATCATTGCGGTGGCCGTTTTGGGGATATTGGCCATGCTACTCGGTTACCCCTTTGACAAGGATGTTCCGGGACCCATTAAGTTTCTCAAGAAGGGCTATTACTGGGTGCTGATCCCTATGATTGTAATGCTTTACCTGGCCATTGGCATCCGGGTGGCTGATTATGGGATCACTATCAACCGGTACATTACCATTATGCTGGCGGTTTGGTTAACGGGTATTTCCATTTATAAGGTATTGGGAGGAAAGGATATCCGGGTATTTCCGATCTCGCTTTTTGTCATCATTCTGCTTTGCTCCTTTGGTCCCTGGGGTATGTTTCGGGTGAGTGAAAGCAGCCAGGTGAGGAGGTTGGAAAGCATTCTTACTACAGCTGGTATTTTGGATGGAAAAATACAGAATGAACCAAAATGGGATGAATCAGATACACTGTCGTTGAAGCTGGAACCAAGGCATGCTAATGAAGGCATCTTAAGCGATAGCTTACACAACGAGGTATATTCCATCCTTGATTATCTGGAGGATTTCCATGGCTTGAGCGCCATTGAAGAGTGGTTTGAGCAAAATCCAAGGCAAATTGCCAAAGAAAGGAGCTATTCAGAGGATTATGTGGCGATGGAGCTGATTGGGTTGGAGCATATTCAGAAGTATACCAACGAAACAAGATTAATGTACCCCTCATTTTATGCTAAAGATGAAGGCTATAATGCTTTGTTAATAGATGGATTTGATTACCTGTATACATTTCAGCTGAGCCGCACACAAAATCTCCTGACAACTGAGACACTAATTAATGTCGGTGGAGATACGATGAGTTTACAGATGGATTACAAATTATTGCATTTATCAGTTCGGGATCAAAAGATCAAATTAGATCTGGATAGCCTCTACAATACCCTAAAGGATAATACGGATGTCAGGGCATTTAGAGAATCAGTTCCACGGGAACGTATGACTTTGGAATTATCTGATGAATATATCAAAGTTCGCTTGTTACTAACAAGTCTTTTTTCAGATGAAGAGGGCATTCAAAGTTGTTCTGGGAAGCTCCTTATCAAATGGGAGCAGGATTATTGATGGCTTATATTAAGGTAAATGAAGTGGTAACGCCTGCACAAAAGCCACGGGGTAGATTATCTACTCCCATGATAGCTCTTGAATGATGACCTTTTTCACCAAGGACATGGATAAAAAGGTCAGAGGCTCCATTCACGATCTTAGGTGCATTATCCCATGATTTGTCAGCCACGTAATAGGCATCCATGTGATTGAGTCCAAGGATATTTTCAAATCCTATTTTATAATTGATTTGGGCAATGACATTCAATGCACATAGCTGCATTGCCTTGAATCCATCTTCTGTGGTCTGGTCCTTTCCTAATATTCCCTGATATAGGAATTGTTCGTTGAGGATTGGAAATTGAATGGCTATGTAAGCAATCTTTCCTCTCACATTTACCGACTGATAGTTGCCACCGGGTGTGCTGACTTCGGGGAGTTCAAGGCCTAATGTTTTTAGGTTTTCAATAATGTTCATGGGTTATTTTCGCTTTGGATCATTGACAGTGAAAATTATAGATTATATAATAATATCCGTTTACAATGAGTTCCTTATAATTTTATTGTTTATCGTTGTTGGCTTTTTAGTGAAATAGCAATGCATGTGCTTATGCACCATAATTATATCTGAATTAAGTTTAGTTAATATCATAAGGATGTTCTCCTGTAGTAGATCGATAATGCAATGGATCTTTGTATCGGCTATCATGTCGGTCGCATCCCCATGCATCTCTCAGCAACTGCCAATGGCCAGGGATCAGGAAATATTTGTTGGCAGTGCTTATAGTAACCCGCAGAAGTTGGAGTTTAATCAGCACTGGAACCAGCTGACTCCGGAAAATGCCGGTAAGTGGGGTAGTGTTGAGTCTGTTCGTGACCAATACAAT